>JANXNT010001346.1 GCA_025353985.1 Limnoglobus sp. | reverse complement strand
CATGACGGGCCTGATGAAGCTTTACCCGCAATATCTCGGCATCGGCATCGACGAGTCGACCGCGATCGTGGTCACGAAACAGATTGCAGAAGTGCTCGGTAAAAGCAAAGTCGCGTTCTACGACGCGAACGCGAAACCGGTCGATGGCAAAGACTACGTGGAACTCTCCTCAGGCAGAAAATACGACCTGAAAACGCGGAAGGTGATCGAGTAACGCACGAATCGCATCGACAATTCGCCTCCGAAACCGAAGATGACATTTCCCGAATCCGGAGGCATCGCGATGAACCTGACTAACCGCCGCGTGGCGGTGCTGCTCGAACAACAATACCAGGAACTGGAAGTGTGGTACCCCGTGTACCGCCTGAAAGAGGCCGGGGCGGCGGTGACATTCGTCGCACCGGAGGCGGGGAAAACCTACGCCAGCAAGCTCGGCTACCCGGCGAAATCCGACGTGGCTGCAAAAGATGTGGCGGCGACGGACTTCGACGCGATCTTGATTCCAGGCGGTTTCTGCCCCGATTACATCCGCCGCAGCGAAGCGATGCTGACACTCGTTCGCGACATGGACGCGGCAAAGAAACCGACGGCGGCGATCTGCCATGGGCCGTGGGTGCTCTGTTCGACGAACGCACTGCGTGGCCGTAACGCCACCGCTTTTTACGCGATTAAAGACGATGTCATCAACGCCGGCGCGACGTGGGTCGATGCCGAAGTGGTGGTCGATGGCCACATCATCACGAGCCGAAAACCCGACGACCTCCCCGCATTTACCGTCGCCTTCATGAAGGCGATCTTTGGGATGACACACGCATGACAGTTCCCCGTAAAGGCCACTCGAAAATCGCGGACATCCCGGAGGACTTGCTCGACGATCTCAACGCCGGGACCGTACCGAGTGCGTCGCTATCCGAAGGTTTGGCAGTCGATTTCTCGGTGCTGTTGCGAACGACGTTTCCCGAACTGCCCCCGGAGGCATTCGAGGCGGGCGACGGCGCGATGAGCCTCGGCATCACTCGCAGGATGGAAGCATTCGGCGAGATTTTGCTACTGCATCGCGGCATCGAAAGCCTGCCGAGCCTGATCGCGCACCCGTCGGACACCGTCCGAGGCTGGGCGTGTTACATGATCGGGCTGACGCCGAAATTGCGGTTGAAAGAGCGCCTCGACATGCTGCGACCGTTGGCCGATGATGCGCATTTCGGCGTTCGCGAATGGGCGTGGATTCCGATGCGGCGGCACATCTCGATGAACGTGCGAAACGCGGTGGCGGCGCTCAAACCGTGGACGAAGGAAAAGTCGGTAAACTTGCGGCGTTACGCGGTCGAAGCGACGCGGCCACGCGGCGTTTGGGCGACCCATATCGAGCAGTTGAAGCACAACCCAGAGATGGGGCTGCCGTTGCTCGAACCGCTGAAGGCCGACCCGGAAAAGTACGTGCAAGATTCCGTCGGTAACTGGCTGAACGATGCCGCCAAGTCCCAATCCGAATGGGTGTCGAGTATCGTTTCGCGCTGGCGTCAGGAATCGGGTAATGCCGCCACCGAGCGGATCTGTGATCGCGCGATGCGTAGCGTCTCGCGTCGGCGACGATAGTTACGGCTGCGCGAACGAATCTTCGCCGGTTGCGGCCCGCAGATCGGCGAGCGCTCGCTGATACTCTGCGAGCGTGTCGACGACTTTCGCCCGCGCACCGGCGGCGAACAGTTCGCGTAAATTCACTTCGAGGAACGTGCTCGTGCCCAAGTCGAAGCGTTTGCGTTCGAGCATTGCCACCTGGTCCGCCACCGCGACTTCTTCCCTCGCCTTCAGCAACCGCTGATAGGTGCGATCGAGGTTCGAGACGACATCTTGCACCTCGGCCACAATCACATCGCGCGCGTAACGTTCCTGTGCGAGAACCTGCATCAGTTGCGCCTGCGCGACTTGCGTTCGGCCGAAGGCATCGCGGCGTTGCACCGGCAGATCGAGCGCGAGGAAGACTTCCGCGTTCGTGCGGTCCGATGCGAAAATGTCCTTGCCGGTGAACGATTTTTTGCCGCCACCGACATCTTGCGCGGCAGCGATCCCCGCGTTCAACCCCGGCAATTGCTGATTGCGTGCGAGTTGCAGATCGATCGTCAGACGCTCTTTTTGCAATTGAAATCGCATCAACTCCGGGCGTCGTGCCACGGCATTAATCAGGTCTTGTGCCAGCCGATTCGCGTCGAACGGTGCGAGTACGGTATCGACAAAATTCGCCGGCAGTTGGCTCGCGTTCGGCACCACGGGGTTGCCACTGGCATCGCGCAATAGCAGCGAAAGATCGAACGACGTTTGTTGCAATCGGCGTTCGGTGGCGATGAGCGCGCCTTCGCGTTCGGCCACGGTGCGGCGTCCCTCGATGACGATGAACTCCGGGTCGGCCCCGAGTTTCGTACGCTTCTCGAACAACTCCTGACGGTCCTTCGCGAGTTTCAAAAGCCCCGCGGAAATCCGGTACTGCTCCCCGGCAGCGGCCCACGCCCAGTAGGCGCGTGCCCCCGAACGGAACGCACCGAGGCGGGCGGTTTGCACCGCCGCAAGTGCCAGCGGCTCGCCGATTTGCGCCTGACGCAGAATCGACCGGCGTCGGTCGATCGAACGATCGCGCAGCAGCGGGATTTGCACGCCAGTGCGGAACTCGCCACCGTCGGCGGTTTTGCGGTCGCCATAGTAAACGGGGAAGTCGCCGTAACCGAACCGGTAGCCCGAGAACGCGGTCATGCCCCATTGCGGGATCGGTTGTTCGAGCGAAATATCGAAGCGACTGTTGCCGAACGAACCTTCTTGATTCGTGCCGCGCGAACGCAAGTTGAGGTCGAACTGACCCTCGGCCGCGAGACGTTGGCCGAGCGCGATATCCCGCTCGCGTTCGGCAGCGAACAACAATGGGAAATGCTGGTTCACACTCTGGAGCACATCGTCGAGCGCGAGTGGCGCGTTCGAGATATTGATAGGCGAAGGCGGCGCAGGAAGTTCGGCCACCGCAGGGAACGCGGCGAGCGTTGGCGGCGCGATTGTTGTTTTCAAACCTGCGGCGGGTGGCATCGGCGATTGCACACTTGCACATCCGCACGCGATGGCGACGGCCCCAACAACCAGCCCGTGCGTCCGTGCCATCATGAACATTCCTAACGAACGGGGCCGAGCGCGGACGGCTTTTTCAAGGTATCCAGCGGACGGATCGGCGGGAAGCCGTTGAGCACGCGCCAGAGTTCCCAACCGAGTGTCACTTGCTGCAATATCACCCAGCCTTGTGCGCGAACGCCTTGCCGCAGGAGTTCGACGTTTGGCCACGGTCGGTCGGCCGGATCAGGTTCGACGAGAATCCGAAACTGCCCGCGTTCGTTGGCCGTCGGATCGACGAGGTACACCCGCCCGCCGAAGGTAC
>JANXNT010001329.1 GCA_025353985.1 Limnoglobus sp. | reverse complement strand
CGAATGAACTACTCGACCGAGGTGCAAGGCAACCTGTTGCTCGATTATCTCGTCGGCGCGCACGTCGAATTTACCGATGCGAAAATTGGCCCGGAACTCGATGAATTGCTCGCGGCCAAGGCGGTGGAGTTTCGGATCGCGGGCCGCAAGCCGTACTACTGGCACCGGCCACGGGTTGTGCCACTTGCCGCGATTAGCTATGCCGTTTGCGTCGCGGAGATCGTGCAGCAATTCCAGGATCGCGGGATGATGCCCGACGCACTTTACGTGTCGTCGTCGGGGGCGACAGGGGCGGGCGTTGCGCTTGGGAAAGCGATTCTCGGCTTGAACTGCCCCGCACGATTGATCTGTCCGATGCTCTGGCCGTGGCACATTCCGACGGCACTCGCCGCCGATGCGAACGCCGCCGCCGAAATGCTCGGGGTGCCACACCGGCTGACACCGGGTGACATTGATGCCGACGAAACCTACGTTGCACCCGGTTATGGCCACCCATCCGATGCGGGGCGAGAAGCGCTCGACATGCTGGCTCGCACCGATGCGATTTTGCTCGACCCCGTTTATTCGGCCAAGGCGATGGCCGCGCTGATCGCCGATGTGCAAGCGGGGAAATACGCGCCCGGTTCGCGTGTCGTGTTCATCCACACCGGCGGCGTGCCAGCGATCTTCGCCGAGCCAAGCAAAGTGTTACCGAAGCGATGACTTGTTCCGGCACCGCGATCCGTTTAAGATTGAGGAAACTGTAGTAGGCACATTCCATGTGCCGTTGAGATCGTGTGCAGTTCAGAGAGAGCGCAGCCGTTGGTTTACAAGTGAATGAGGAACGGCACATGGAATGTGCCTGCTACAACAGACACGTTGAGGATTGTTCATGCGTATTCGAAATCTCGGTTACTTGCTTGCCACGATCGTGCTGGCAGTGGCTGCATTCGCCGTGGCCGAAGAGAAGCTAAAAGAACCGAAGATTACCGACGAAGATCGCGAACACTGGGCGTATCAGCCGCCGCGTCGCTCGCCGGTGCCGAAGTCGTCTGCTGCGCACCCAATTGATGCGTTCATTCGCGAAAAACTGACTGCCGCGAAATTGTCCCCTGCCCCGCCCGCTGATCGTTTGACTCTGATTCGACGCGTCTATTTCGACGTAACGGGGCTGCCGCCGACGCCGGCCGAAGTCGATGCGTTCGTGAAAGATACGTCCACGAATGCTTACGAGAAAGTCGTGGATGGCTTGCTCGCGTCGACGCACTACGGCGAACGCTTTGCCCAACACTGGCTCGATGTCGTGCGCTACGCCGAAACGAACGGCTACGAACTCGATGCGGATCGGCCCCATGCGTGGCGATACCGCGACTATGTCATTCGCAGTTTCAACGCCGATAAGCCGTACCAGATTTTTTTGAAGGAACAACTCGCCGGGGACGAACTCGCTGCGGGAAAAGACCCGCGCACGGTGCCGGACTTGCTAATTGCAACGGGGATGCACCGTTGCGGGCCGGCGCACATGGTCGGCGGCAATCTCGATCAAGCGGCGCTTCGTCAGGAATATCTCACCGAGATGGTCAACGCCGTCGGCTCGGCGGTCCTCGGCATGACGATGGCCTGCGCCCGTTGCCACGATCACAAGTTCGACCCGATCTCCGCCGCCGATTACTATCGTTTGCAAGCGTTTTTCGCTGCCGCACAGTATCGCGATGTGAACTTGTCCACCAAGGAAGAGGCGGCAAAACAAGCCGCGAAAATTGCCGAACTCGATGCCCGTATGGCCCCGCTTCAAAAGCAAGTCGAGGCACTCGACGCGCCGGTTCGGGTCAAAGTCGCTGCCGCGAAGAAGGCGGCGCTCGAGCCGAAGTACCGCGAAGCGCTCGATGTCGAAGCGAAAAAACGTACGCCGGAACAGAAGCAACTCGTGTCCGATATTCAGGTCGTTATTAAAGTGTCGTGGGACGATATTCTGAACGCGATGCCTGCAAAAGAGAAGGCCCAACGCGACCAAATCCGCGAGAAGATTCACGCGATCCAAGCCGAACTGCCGTCGCCGCCCGCAATGGCATGGGCGATCACCGACGACGAGAAACGCCCCGTTACCCACGTGCTGAAACGCGGCGACACCGACCGAAAAGGGGCGGTCGTTTCGCCAGGATTTCCAAGAGTATTGTTAAATGAAACCGTCGCGCCGAAGAACCGCATCGCGTTCGCGGACTGGCTGGCGACGCCGGACCATCCGCTGACATCGCGCGTGATCGTCAACCGTCTTTGGCACCACCTGTTCGGTCGCGGCCTTGTCGGAACTGTCAACGATTTCGGCACCCGCGGCGATAAGCCGACGCACCCGGAACTGCTCGATTGGCTGGCACGCGAGATGATCGAACAGCCGGTGCCGTGGAGCATGAAGGGCATGATTCGCCTGATGGTGACATCGGAAACGTACAAACAAACGAGCCGCGTGACGCCGACTGACACCGCATTGTCAGCCGATCCAGATAACCGCTTGTTGTGGAAAATGAATCGCAAGCGGATCGATGCGGAGGCACTTCGCGATGCGATTTTGACCGCCACCGGTACGCTCAACCGCGACACGGGCGGGCCGAGCGTGCGCATTCCGCTCGAACCGGCAGTCTACGATTTGATCTTCACCGAAGGCGAACCCGATGGCCTCTGGCCCGTCACGCCCGATGCGAAACAGCACGATCGCCGCAGCATTTATCTATTTGCGAAGCGAAATGTACGACTCCCTATGCTCGAAGCGTTCGACCAACCCGACACGCTGACGCCCTGCAACGGTCGCGGCGTCAGCACATTCGCCCCGCAAGCGCTCATCCTCATGAACGGCCCTTTCACCTACGATCAAAGCCGTAAACTGGCGAAGACCGTGATGGCCGTGCCGAAATCGACCTCCGACGATTGGGTCAAAGCCATCTACCGCCGTTGCCTCGCGAGAAACCCCACTGACACCGAGTTGGCAGTCGGCAAAACGTTCCTGGCATCGAATGGCGAAGTTGCCCTCGCCGACTTGTGTCTGGCCATGTTCAACACGAACGCCTTCGTTTACCTGCCGTAAATTGTGAGAATAAAAGCCAACCATCAAAACTAGCCGTTTTGGCATCACCAACACGATTCCGCAACGGGAGTTTTATTCGATGTCGATCGTTTTGTTTTTGCCGCATTTGGATGTCAGTGGCGGGTTGGGTGTGCATTGTCGGATGCTTTTGACGGCGCTGCAAGAAGTCGAATCGCCGCGCCGGTTCACGGTGGTCAGCCCGGCTTCGCCGCAGCAATTGTTCCCGACGACGGCACTCGAACCGTGGGACCGGGGGACGCGGTTCGAGTATCGCGAGTTGGACATTCCGGCAGGTTTCAGCTTGGCGAATGCCCTCGACCCGATTCTCGGCGAGATCGTTGCGGCAGTGAAACCGGAGTTGCTGTACTGCTCGTATTACACGGGAATGCAGCGTCCCGGTTGTCCGCAAGTCGTGAGCTTTCACGATGCGGGATTTCTGGAGAATCCCGAAGGTTTCGGGGCCACGGCCGCGATTCGCCACCGCACGCTTCAAACGATCCGCCCCGCCATCTCGCTCATCCATTGCATCTCATACGATGCCCGCGATCGCATTTGTCGCCACTTGCCGTGGGAGCTTGCGAAGACGGCCGTCGTATGGCACGCCCTGTCCGATTCGCTGGAACTTCTCGCGGCTGCAAAGTCGATTCCGCCGGAAACGATCCGGCTCGGGTCGCAGACAATCGCCGAGAGTGCGCCGTATTTCTTCCTACCCGTCGGGGCCGCAACCGGCTTCAACCGCGTTCGCAAAAATGTCCCGAACGCCATCCGTGGCTTCCGCATGTTGCCGCCTGGAACCGCCAAACTCGTCATTGCGGGCACCGCCCAACTCACGGAAACCGTGCTGACCGAATTGCTGTCACCCACCGAACGCGGGTACATCATCGACGAGTGTTGGCATTCGACCGATGGGCGCATTGTGATCGTGCCAACGCTCGAACGCACCGAGTTCCTGGCCGCGATGCACCGGGCGGCGGCGGTGATTTATTCGAGCCGTTACGAAGGGTTTGGCTTACCGACACTCGAAGCGATGGCGCTCGATGTACCGTTGATCGCGAGCCGGGCAACGAGCATTCCCGAGATCGTCGGCAACGCGGGATTGTTGGTCGACCCGGACGATGTCAGCGCGTTTCGCGATGCGATGTTGCGCGTGTTGAACGAACCAGCGTTTTGCAAAACCCTCGTGGAACGAGGGCGGGATCGCGTCGCGCAATTCACAATGGCATCGTTAGGAACGGGAATGCGCGACTGTTGGAATCGCGCGATCGCCGGGCAGTGATACTGCAGACAGGATTTGCAGGATTGAAAGAAAGATTGAATCGTGTTCTCCAAATCCTGTTTCATCGTGTGAATCCTGTCTAAATCTCCTCAGATTCTGTCGAGGATTCTGCGTTGACGGCGAATCGGCGGGAATGTTAGGCTTGCGGTCGGTGTGATTCTGCCATCCGCGAGGCTTCCATGCGATTGACAACGGAAAACCGACTGACCGTGCCTGCGGTGGTGGAAACGCCTATTCCCGCTGCCGAAAGCGCTCCTTCGCGTGGCTGGCTGAGTGGCCGTACGCTGGTAGTCATCTGCGTGTTGATCGGGTTCGCGTTCCGGGTCGGCGTGCACGTTCGCGATTCTTCGCTGTGGATCGACGAAGCGATGCTCGCGCTGAATGTTGTGAACCGCACACCGGCGGAGTTAATGAAGCCGCTCGATTGGAACCAAGGCGCACCGCTCGGCTTTCTGATGGCGTCGAAAGCGGCCATTGCGATTCTCGGCGACAACGAACGCGCCATGCGAACGATCCCTTTTCTCGCATCGCTGGCGGGCCTGTTGATCTTTCCTGCGTTCGCCTACCGGGCCATGCCTATACGGATCGCACGGTTGGCCACGATACTTTTCGCACTCTCGCCGAACGTCATTGGCTACGCGGCGGAATTCAAACAGTACGAACTCGATGCCACGATTGCGGTCGGGCTTCTTGCGCTCGGGTTGCCGATGGCGAACGGTTCGCGTGCCGCATGGCGTTCGATTGTACTTGCGTTGGTCGGCGCGATGGCCGTCTGGTGTTCGCATCCGTCGGTGTTCGTTCTCGGCGGCGTCGGCCTCGCGATTCTCGCCGATGGGATCGCCCGCCGCGACCGCCGTGCGACATGGATTCGGCTCATTGTCGTCGCTTGCTGGCTCGCCAGTTTCGCCACGTGTTACCTCGTGTTTTTGCGGCATCTGGGCCTGAATTCGTACTTGCTCGATTACTGGGCGGGCACGTTCCTGCCACTGCCACCGACGCGGCCCGGCGACCTGGCGTGGATCGTCCACCACTACTTCGTGTTCTTCGATAACCCGTGTGGCATGAACGGCGAGTTCGGCCTTTCGGGCTTTGCGGGGATCTGTTTCCTTGTCGGCTGCCTCTCGCTTGCGAAAACGAACTGGCGGTTGTTAATTGCGCTACTCACGCCATTGTTGCTTGCACTTTTGGCATCGGGTTTGAAAAAATATCCGTTCGCGGGTCGGCTCATGTTGTTCGCGGTTCCGCTGGCGATTGTCGGCATGGCGTACGGGCTGAACTTGATTGCCGAGCAGATCGGCAAGGCGGTTGCTGGCGGGCGTTGGCTTATTTTGAGCATCGCGTTCATCGGGCCGATTTCCGAATGCAATCAACTCGCGAAACGGCCCATCCATGCGGAAGACACCCGCGAAGCGATCGCAACCGTTCGTGCCGCGTGGCAGACCGGCGATAGCATTTACGTCTTTTACGGTGCGGTGCCGGCGTTCGAATACTATCGTTCGCGCTATCCGATCC
>JANXNT010000406.1 GCA_025353985.1 Limnoglobus sp. | reverse complement strand
CCGGGGTTAGGTATAAAAAAACGCGACGGTGTCGAAATTTACGATACCGATACCGGTAAATCGATCCTGAAGCGAAACCTCAAAGGCTCGCATCTATTCACCGGGCGATCCGTCACTTCGCCCGGTGGCAAATACTTGTTCGCTCGCGATGACACACGCATTTCAGTCTTCGACATCGAAAGCGACAAACTCGTCACCGATCTTCCCACCTTAAAGATGGAAGACGCATTAATCAGTCTCGATTGCATCGCCGTTTCACCCGACGGAATGAAGCTTGCAATATTTGTAGAAGCACACCGCGATAACAAGCTGCGAATTCACGATCTCACTACGGGCAAAGTGATTTTTGAAGGGCCGTTGGCACCCGCCGCCGATTTCTTTTACAGCCCGAAGCTAACGTGGGCCGCCGATTCGTCGTCGCTGTTTTTCGGCGGTCGTTCGATCATCGACATCGAGAACGGCAAAGAGATTTTTGTTCTGCCAGCCAATCATCCCAGTCAACGAATCGCAATCACAAATCGAACGGTCGTCGTACTCGATGGCGAACGGAGCAATCGATTTCTCACTTCGGTGGGTGTCTCAGCAGAGCAAATTCAAACCGCGAAAGCAGCGGTGAAAACCGGTGGCGTGGCCGCCGATGCGTTGCTTCCCCCGCTCGCGAAATTCGACCTCTCCACCGCGAAGGTGGTGGTGGTTCCGCTGGTCGCTGGCGAATATTCGGCGAAGCCCGACCCGGCACCCGCAACCATCGTTCCGGATCGCCCGATCCCAGTCGATTTCAGTACGAGAGAATTTCGTTCAATGCGGATTTCCGCCGGGCCGAAACCAACCGCCCTGTTCGACTTATCAATCGACTACGGAATCGAAGCCAGCAAGCCGGGCAAGATTCGCCAAGTTGATCTGAACACGGGCCGCACAACGCGGTCGCTGACCCTGCCCGTTGGTCTCCAGGTCTCGGGGCTTGCTCCCGACGGGTCGGCCTTTACCGCTTGGCATCGCGGGATTATGACGCGGACGGACATTTTCCCCATCAAAGAACCACCGATCGGGCTGCGACCTTTTGGGAATGAAGCGAACGACGAAGCCAAAAAAGTCGTTATGTCGGAGTTTATTTCGCCGACGCAATTACTTACCGTCAGTGCGATGGGAAAGATGATTCTTTGGTCGGTGCCCAAGATGACGCCGATTTACGTCTCGGAAGTGATCGGGTTGACGGGAGTTGCGCTGTCGCCCGGTGGGAAGTATCTCGGTGGCGTGCAGAACGGCATCGTTCGTTTGTTCGACACGCAGACGGGAACTGTCGTCGGAGATTTAAAACCCTCGTTCGTTCCTCAAAATGGAAACTATGCGAAGTGTGTCGTGTTCCGCGCCGATGGCCAAGAATTGCTCTACAGTTTCCTACACCCGACGAAAGGAGTGATGTTAGTTCGATGGGATCTGAAAACGGGGAATCTCGTTGTGGAGCACGCATTGCCATCGGCTGTCGTTGCTCAACTCAACATCCATTACCTCGGCAACAACTACGTGATGGTCAACAATAACTGGATCTACGATTTCAAACACTCGGCGTATGTTTGGCGATTCCAAAATTTCCGAAGCCAACACGCCTCGAACAAACCCGATGATCGAGTATGGTACGTGACCGATACCGGCCTCGCAAATGCCGTGTTGATTGCAACGAAATTCCCGGACGAAGCGACCATCCAACGAATTGACGAGATCGTCGAAGGGCCAGGTGCGCTCATCAAAGTCGGCACCAAAGTCGCGATGAAATACAAGATCACCGGGAGCATGGCTGCCGAGTATAAGCCGATGATTACATCGAACCTTCGCAAAATCTGGACGGCGAACGAACTGGTGGCCGCCACCGAAGAAAACGCCGACCTGACCGTGGGGATGATCATCGGCGAGCGCGACACGGGCAAACAACTTCCGTTTAACCGCGGGTACGGCTTTGGCTTCGGCCAAGGTACCGAAAACATCAAAGTCCAGGAGTTAACCGCGTCATCGCAGGTGTTCGTCGGCAAAGAGAAAATCTGGGAGTCCGCAACGGGCAAGTATCTTTCGGCGGCGGAGCATATGCATATTTCCTTGCCGAATGGCGAAACG
>JANXNT010001159.1 GCA_025353985.1 Limnoglobus sp. | reverse complement strand
CGGCGTGCTACGTTATATCTGAAAACGCAGCAACCCGATGCGGCCGCGAAAGAGTACGAAGCGGCGATCGCTCGAAATCCCGACGACGGCAATCTGTACGTGAAGGCCGCCGAGGCGATGCTGAGTGCGAAGAATGGTACGCTGGCAACGACGTTCGCCGAACGCGGAATGGCGAAGGCCAAATCGATCGGGAATCGCGACTTGCAAGGCGCGTGCGGGGAACTGCTCGATGCCGCAAAGCGGTACATGTAACGAAGTGAAATGTAGGGCACGTACGTGCCCTACATTTGGGTCATACGGAAATGGCACATTCCACAGTTTCAGACACATCGGTGTTGGCATACATATCGTGTAGTACGCTCATCGTGTGGCAGGCCGCCGATTGCACTTCGACCATCTGTTCCGGTGTGAGTGGAAATTGCGCCAGTTTTGCACGGAATGCTTGCCAGATCTGCGGGCGTTGCGCCGCACCGTCGAGGTGGTAATCGATGCCCGTTCCCTTCTGTAAAGCAACGCCCAGGGCTTTCGACAGAGGGCGAACGAGCGCAAGTGAACCCATCCGCGAACCTTCGAGAACGTAAAGAACTCCCAGAAGCTTCCACGGCGACTCTGCCGACCAATCGTGTAATGTCGCAACAAACGCTTCGACGGCGGCATGTAAAGTTTCATCATCTTCGAATTGCAACGCCTCTGCATCTTGCTTCAAAATCTCCGAACGATTCATAGTCTGAGGATCGTACAATCCGCCTAACGCCGTTGTGAAGGATAGTGCTTGCTCCAGATTATGATGAATGGATTTCATCTGAAACAACCATTGAGAATAAGCAGGCTTCGCGATTGTACCATTTATCATCACACTGGCTAACGGAGTCGCTTCAATCGAAGTATGGAGCGACGCGATCGACTGACGGAGCATATCGGGTAATAACATCTTGGACTCATACTCAGGGGTAACGGAGAATTCGATTGAAGATAGCACGCGAAACTGAGTTTGCACGGTTTTTTACCATTTTGAGTCACGCGATGGGTATCTGTATCATTTCGGCTGTTTTGGCCGAATGAAAAGATTCGTTCGTGGCAGTATCTCGCAAAATAATAGCGAAAATTCACATCCCTACGTAATCGCGCTCTAAGTATTAGCGTCGTTTGAGACGATTCGGCACTACCGAATCCGAGTGGGTTCCGAAACGACTACCTTGCTGGGAGCGATGATGAAACTTGGTATTCGCCTTCGTTTAGTAATGGCCGTGGTTCCACTTTTCCTGGTCGTTGCGGCGGTTTCGATCGCGGGTGCGACGGGCATACAGGTTGCCATAGCGGCGTGTGTGGCGGGTGTGGTCGCATTGTTGGCGATCTTGGCACTGACGATCCCGTTCGAGCGGTTGCGGTTGTCGACGGCGGAAGCGTTACGGCAAGCACCGACTTTGGCAGGCAATCCGCCGCACGACGTGATGCGAGAAGATTGCTCGCAAGATGGCACGGGAGAAATCGCCCAAACGATTTGGGTGCTCCTAGATCGGCTTGGGAAAACACACGCTCAACTCGCCGAACGCGATCTGCAATTCAAGGATACGTTGAGCCATGCTCACGCTTCGCTGGCCGCGATTGCCGATAATAGCAAGAAGCCTCTGCCGACGCTGGCCCACGCTTCGCCTTGGCCGGATCGCAACCGCCAGTTGCGAGAGTCGATCGACAGCGTCAACCGCAAGATGGCGTATGCCCACAGCCGTGTCAACACCTTCAACGCGATTCTCAACGAACTACCGGATGGTGTTTTGGTCTGCGACGACAAGGGTCAGATCGTGTTCCTCAACTCGGCCGCAATTCGAATGCTGCCTTCTGGGAAAGCCGATTCGAAAACTTCGATCACGCAATGCTTCACAACCCCACCGCATTCCACGGTCGCGGACCCCGATGCTCCAAAACTGATTTCTCCCAAGCAATTAATCGAGTGGATCGGGCACAATCGCGGTGACATTTGCTATGCCACGGCTGATGACGATCAAGGTAGCCCCGTTGCGATTCACCGCTGCAAAACAGCACCGAACTTCGTGCTGAAAGGCTACAAAGTTCTGCAAATTCGCGATGTCGCGTTGGAAATGCGGGAATCCGACGCGGCTCGTCAGCGTCACCGCCGCGATGTCGGTCACCGTCTCTGCTTGATGGTGAACAACGAGACGCTTCACAGTCTTGTCGCGGTTCGCACGCAGGCCGCTCTGCTCGCACAGACGAGTAAACAAGCTGGCCAACGCGAACGCTTCATTCCGAAGGTCGAGCGGTTGCTCGAAGAACTGAGCCGCCAGGAAATCGTCATCACCTTGCTCGGTTGGCTCGGCCGAATGAACAAATCCGAAGGTACGAGCCAAGATGCGGAAGAAGTCCGTCTACGGGATGTCATGGACACCGTTGCGAACAAAGTGCAACCGATGTTCCGGGAACGAACGAACACGCTTGAGGTTAGCGGAGACGCGGGCTGGATGGTTGCCGACGAAAGCTGGTTAACCGTTCTGGCGACGGGTCTGCTGATGCACGCGAATCACGTGGTCGAGAACAAGACGATTCACCTGGAAGTTCGACGACGTTCGGGTGGCATGGGACAGAAAGAACAAAGCGAACTGGTCGTTCGTTACACCGGTAAGCCGATCTCGGCTGAACTCGTGACCGACGTGCAAGAGCCATTCGGACGGATCAACTCCGCCGCACTCGCTTCATCCGGGCCAGGTGGTTTCCCGCTCGGTTTGACGGTCGCGTCCCGCATCGCGAAGCTCATGGGCGGAGATTTAACCTTCGATCACGCAAATGGCGAAGTGTTCCTTCGCACGACGCTTCCGACACGGGAATCCCACGTACCGACTTCCCGCGTCGTCACCACTTTCCGAAGTAACGACGAGCCGGAATTTGAACCGACCGATGCACTCGGTGGTTGGGAAATCGGCGGGAAAGTCGATAATTCCGCAGAGGAATCCGGGAATTTGAACCCGGAAATGTCCGGGCGATTGGTGAGTGCCCCGTTCGATCCTGACGTCGATTCGATGCTAGTCGAAGACACTGTTGGCGACTGGTTCGGCAGTAGTGCGAAATAAGTATCGTTCCCCCCGTCGGAGTATTCGATCATGCGGATTGCGTTGTTTCCAATTAACAAGGCTGTCAATGCGGAGGCAGGAGCAAACCTGCTGGCGACGCTATTGGCACACGCGATTGAAATTCGCTCGGTATGTCGAGGACGGGGAATTTGTGCGACGTGCCAGGTGAAGGTGAAAGGCCCAGCGGTGGCGATGTCGCCGAAGACGCCGCAAGAAATGAAGACGCTCTCTCTGATCGACGGGGCCGACGAATACACGCGGCTGGCGTGTCAGTTTCGGGCACTCGCCGAAGGACTGACGATCGAACTGCCATCCGGTTTGTTCATCGAGAAGCTCGAAGAAATATTGAACCTGATCGGCGACGAAGCCGTGGCCGATTATCGACACCCGATTACGGGGGCGATCCTGATCCCGAAGGACAAGATCATCACCCGTAGCCTCATGCAGTTATTCAAGAACTTAACGGAAGAAGTGAACAAGGTTTCACAGTAATGCTTCCCGCAAAGGATATTCAATGAGCCGTGGCATCATCGACACCGAAGAAACGCTGGATAAGCCGTCGCAGAAAACGCTCCAGATGATCTGGAAAGAAGGGGCCGACTGGAACGCGGTCAACCTTCTGAAACGGCCGAATGCGGAAGAAACCGTGAAGCCGACGTTTAGCGTGATTAAAGGTGTTCAGCCGTTCGAGCACAACTACTACACCTCAGAAGCGTTCTACAAGCACGACACCGAACGCGGTGTGCTCAAAAATGTCTACGGGCAACGCGTCATGCGCGTCTCCGAAGACTTCATGATCGCGATGCTGGGCGCACTCGAAGACGAAGTCGGCCAGGCGGGTGCGACCGAGATCATGTACAAGTGCGGGTATCGCTGGGGCCTTGAAGACATGCGTTCGTTCTGCGGGCGTGCGCAGGCGGAGTTCCAAGTGCAACTCGAAAAAATGCGAGTGGGCTTCCTACTGGAAGAATGGTGGTGGCCGCTGACGATCACCGGTTGGGGCACGTGGCGTTACGATTTCCGCCAGAAGGAAAAAGGTCTGCTTTACGTCGAACTGTACGAGAGCGCCGTGGCGAAGAGCATCGGCGATATCGGCTCGGCGGTTTGCTACTTCTACGCCGGAATGTTCGCCGCCGTGTTCAGCGTGCTAGCGAAGCGAAACCTCGCATCGGTGGAGATGCAATGTTACTCGATGGGCGAAGATTACTGCAAATTCGTGATCTCCGATTACGAAAAGGTGGACGCGGCAGGCTTCTGGCGCAGCCAGGGTGCCACTTCCAAGGACATCATGAAAAAACTCTCCGTGATGTGATCGTACTGAAAGGGACATCATGAACAGTACCGTGCCGCGCCGTCGGCAACCGTGGGGAGCGCTGTTAAGCTCCGCACCGTGGGATGGCCGACCCGTGATCCCCGAGCCGCTTCGAATGCCTGCAACAGCGGCTTCGCCGGTCATCGGTATCGAGACGCCGTTACCGATGTCGCGACGCCGGCAAGCCTTCGGGACAATGCTCGCCGCCGCGAACTGGAAGGGCATTCCCAAAGTGACCGTTCCGGTACCAGTTGCGAATGCGTCGGATTTACCGCCTTTGGAGATTATTGGATGAGTGCTGCGACTGCGAGTTACGTTCGGATCCTCGGTGGCTACTTCACGCGGCCGGATTACTTCACCGCCGACGTAGAGAAAGGCACGATTCGCACTCCCACGGGCGTGCGCACGTGCGCACTCACCGATGACTTTCTCATTGGCTTCCGTGCCGCTTTGCAGTTCGAATGCGGTAAGGCGAGCGAGCGAGTGTTCAAATCGTGTGGCCGCAAGTGGGGGACTTCGTTCGTCGAACGCTTCGACCGCGAACTCGGCGACTACTACGGTGTGCCCGTTCGCGATTTAAGTGCCGGTATCGTCGAGAAATGCCTTAACGATGCGTTCCGCGCACACGGCTGGGGAAAGCTCAGCGTCGATTACGCCGAATACGACAACGGCATCGTTCAAGTGACGATCGCCGATTCGGTATTGCCTGCGATTTTCGGCAGTTCGGACAAACCGACCGATGCACTCATGAGCGGCTTTCTCGCGACGATCTTCTCGTTCTACGCGAACACGGAACTCGACTGCCAGCAGACCGAGTGCCCATCGCGCGGAGCCGACGCGAGCCGGTTCGTACTTGGCCTTGCAACTCGCATCGCCGACGTTCCCAAATTAGTCAAAGACAATCTCTCGCACACCATTATCGTCCGCCGCCTGACGGCCACCCGCCCCGTCTAATCGTTTGGAGTATTCTCGTGACGAACTGGATTACGAACCTCGCGCACAGCTCGAACGGCCGCCCGCTTTCGCAAGACGAAACCGAGATGCTGGTCGACTACGTCGAAACGCTGCCAGACCGGTTGATGGCGGCGAAGAAGCTCGAAGAATGCCAAAAATGGCTCGTTAAGCACCTTTCGGACTACATCGCCCCGCGTGCCGCCGAGTGGGGTTTGCCGAAAGATCCGTTCGCAAACGACTTCGCGTTGTGCTTGACCGCACTCGCGCACTCGATGGTTTGCCGCGACAAGGAACTACTGATCGCGGAAGTAATTTTGCCATTTTGCGAAACGGCGGATGCCTTGGAAGTGCCGCGTAATATCTTCGCGGATCTTTTCAACACCGCCTGGCACGCGCTCTGCAAACGGCTCGATCCGCGTTCGTTGCAGTTGCTCGAACCGTCGTTCACCGATGTCGTGTTCGGCCTTCGCATTACCGAAGAATGGTCGAACGCTACCGTGGAATCGAACATTGCTAACGCAGAGACTTTGCTCACACCCATGGAGGTTTAAGCCGTGCTGACACTCACCAACTTAGATGCCCTACGCGACCGTTACCCAACACCGGCAGAACGAGATCGCTTGGTCGAATATGCATCGTCCGTTCGAGAACGCCAGATCGCGATGAACGACTTGGAATTGATGGGCGATGCGGTTGTCGAAGACTGCATGACGAAGATGAAAGAGATGTACCCGAACATCCCGCGCTACCACGCGAACGGCTTCGACCGTGGCTACCGCGACAACCGTTTGTTGCTGACTTACATTGCGAAAGCGATGTTCTTCAACGACATGAAACTGCTCGACGATCAAGTGCTGACGTGGGTTCGCACGCTGTTTAAGTCATTCAACTTCACGCCGAAGTTCATGCGCGACAACTTCACGCTGATCCGCGAGTCGGTCCGCAAACGCGCGAAGCCGAGAACCTTCGCACTGCTGGAACCGTACTTGACGCACACAATCGAGTACCTCAGCGATATCCCCGAACCGTCACGCCCAGAAGTGTAAGGACACGTCGGAAGTTACAACACCAGACACTCCAAAACCAAGTTTTGGGGTGTTTTTTGTCTCCAAATGCCACTTTTTGTTCGCAAATCGCTATCTGTTTCGTCTTCTGAAAATCACGCTATCAATGACTCAGGTAGGATCAGTGGGCTTACGCCACACCGCTCGCCTTTCGTGCTTCGCACGTGTCGCGGCCAAACGGGAGTACGTTGGTTCGCGAGAGTTCGTCTGGCGGTGATCGCGAGGTAGTGGTAATGCTGCTATCTTCCACTCAAGGAGGATTGCAATGCGAATGACCGGACTGGTTCTTGCTGTGACGAGCCTTCTCGCCATCGGTGTCCACGCCAAGGCGGACGACCCGAAGAGTTTCTACCCGACGGCGGTTGGCACCAAGTGGGTTTACCTCCGCGGGGACGATACGCTCGTCCAAACTGTGACTAAGGTCACCCGACACATCAACCATACTGAGGTCGTCATTGGCGAAGAATTCGACGGCAAAGTCACGCCTTCGGACATGCTCATCGTGGACAAAGACGGCGTCCGCCGTGTCTGTGCTAAAAAAGGCTTGTTCCCGTTGCTCCAGTTCCCCTTTAAAGACAAAGCCAAGTGGGCGGTCAATTGCGGTGCAGAAGTGGGGACATGCCAGGTGTTTGGCCTCGAATCCGTTAAGGTTCCAGCCGGGAAATACGAGGCGTTTCGGGTCGAGTACGGATATGTCCAAGATGAGCATATACGACACCACTCGACGAGCTGGTATGCACCTGGCGTCGGGTTGGTGCGGCAGACACTCGATGGCGAAAAGTACCTCGATTTAGTTTTGTTCACGCCTGCGAAGACCGACTGATGCTCTCGGTGAGCGGGATGAAGCAAATAGTGCAATTCGTTTCCCGGTGAAGTTTCATTCGGATGAAAGGCTAACTTGGAAGATCCCGAACGTCCGCTGAACAGTCGGAATGCGCCGCTGTTCTTTTTGCTGCTCGGGGTGGCGTTCTCGATTGTGCCGATCGTCAATTCCACGCGCACATCGTGCACAAACAAAGATTACACGCTGTGGTACGACGTGGGGAATCGGTTGCAGGCGGGTGAACCGCTTTACCAACTCGGCGAAGATGGCGAAGTCCGCTACATGTACCCGCCGACACTCGCCGTGTTGGTCTTTTACCCACTAAGCCTGTGCGGCCCGGTGGCATTCGTTGCGATCCTCACCGCGTGCAACTCGATTGCCTGGATCTTTGCGGTTTATTTCTCGATTCAACTCGTTACCGGCCGTTGGCTGGGGCATTCGCGCGCCTTATACGTCGTGCCCAGCCTTGCGGTGGTGCCATACATCTGGGACACATATTTGCTCGGGCAGGTGAATTTGTTCTTGCTCGTTCTCGTACTCGGTTCGTTTTTGGCACTGCGAAAGAAACGTGGCATCCTCGCGGGCCTGTTGCTCGGGCTGGCGATCGCGATCAAAGTCTTTCCGTTACCTGTGGTCGTTTACTTTCTGTTTCGCAAACAATGGCTCGCGGCACTGGCGACGGTCGCGTCGTGTGTGCTGTTCCTGGCGGTGGCACCGGGTGCGATTCGCGGATTCGAGCGGAACGGTAACGAGCTACGGCAATGGGTCGGCGCGATGGTCGGCGATCAATCGGGTAACACGATGGCGGCGCGTTCGCACATCGGATTTACGCGGCGCAACCAATCGCTCGTCTCGCTGTCGCACCGTTGGCTGCGGCCCGTCGATGCTGGC
>JANXNT010001125.1 GCA_025353985.1 Limnoglobus sp. | reverse complement strand
TCGACCGATCTTCTTGACGACGAAACTACTTGAGATCGTAGCGAGGTTGATGCAGGATACGACGGAATTCTTTCGCAGACCTGTCGCCACTCCATCGGGTCATCGGGTGTATTCACATCGATCAAAAGGGTAGCGGGGTCTTTGGCGTTTTTCAGATTGGTCGTGATGGCCGCGACAATCAAGTTGGAGATCCTGACGTTGTAAATATCGGATTGAACGACGAGTACGGGACGTACTTTCGAGGGTGATCCATCCGCATTTGGGATGAACGCGATCAGGACATCGCCACGGTGTACATTCATGGTGTGTCGAGGTACTCGCTGTAGTCGGTATCGTCGAGATTCGCAAATGCGATTCCCGCGAGCGCGGCCATCTCCCCTGACGTCCATTCCGAATCGTCGTATGGCATCGCCTGCATTTTCCGGAAAAGTTCCTCGCTAACGAGCCGATACGCTTGCTTCGTTTGTGGGTCGATGACGAGAAATGCTTCGCTTTGTGTTGCAATAGCCTGAGATTGTTCGATAGTCAGTTCGATATTCATGGCTTCACCTCGGGTAATGAATTCCATTCTACTCCGATTCGCAATCATTTTCTGGCGAATGCACTGGCGGCGCGAAACCGTTGCCGATAGTATGACTTTGAATTACCATTTGTTTTACTTTATTCGGAGTCATAACAATGTCAGCCAACGTACTTCGGCGCTCGCGGCGCGGCTTTACGCTCATCGAATTGCTCGTGGTCATCGCGATTATTGCGATCCTCATCGGGTTGTTGTTGCCGGCCGTGCAGAAGGTGCGGGAGGCGGCGGCGCGGGCAAAGTGTACCAACAAACTCAAGCAGATCGGTGTCGCGTTTCACAATTATCACAGCACGTTCGAACGCTTCCCGGCAGGGTTTAATTCGCAGTCGGTCACCCTCGATTCCGAAAGCACGGGGCCGGGTTGGGGTTGGGGTGCGATCATCTTGCCGTTCATCGAACAGGACAACCTGTATCGCCAGATTAACCAAAATTTGGACATCGCCGATCCGGTTCATGCGAACGTCCGCGTGCAGGTTTTGAACACGTATCTCTGCCCCTCGGATTCCCCACCGCAACGGGTGATTTCGCTCACGGGTGCCAGCCTTGCGCCGATCTGCGATGTCGCGTACGCCAACTATGTCGGTGTTGGTGGCACCTTCGAAGTCTCGGTATTTCCCGACACGAACACCGGCGTTTTCCTTCGCGATCGCGCGCTGAAAAGTCGCGGTTTCCAAGTGACCGACATTACCGACGGCTCAAGCAACACCATGATTTGCACCGAACGCGAAAGCAAGCGATCCCCGAAAACAACGTGGGTCGGCGCAGTCACCGGTACGCTGGTTCAACCGATCAACCCCGCGTTCGACGAGGAAGAATCGCACATTTTGTGTACCACGAACACGGGCGAAGCGATCGAAGGCCGCACGCCGAACAACCGGCTCGGCCACGTCGAAGACGCGAGCAGCAAGCACACCGGCGGCGTGAACATCCTGCTCGGCGACGGCTCCGTGCGATTCCTGCGCGATTCGATTTCGCCCGCCACATGGCAAGCACTCGGTACCCGCGCCGGCGGCGAGGTGAATGTGAATCTGGATTAATGGCACATACGCTGGAAACCAATGTAGGGGCACCCCCAAGTGATGCGAAGTTGATCTTGACGGTATTTCAGATCATCTCGGTTCAGTTTCACCAGTTTTGGCAAAGGCATAGATGCAATTCTCGCCATCGAAACCTTCGCGGGTCGTGGTTTTCGGGCCTGTAAGGTCTGTTCTTATAGCCCAGGTCGGAGTGAGCGCAGCGAGCGCAGGCCTGGGTAAATTTCGAAAATAGCCCCCGTCCTGAAAGGACGGTTCAGACAGGCTCCCTCTGAACGGTCCCTACAGGAC
>JANXNT010000374.1 GCA_025353985.1 Limnoglobus sp. | reverse complement strand
GACTTTTTGCGTATCTGTTGCTGAAAATCGGTCCAAAACCGACCTTTTAAGGCAATCTCAGTCAAAAACAGCCTTGGATTTCAAGCGTTTTACCCCGTGAACGGTTACGATCATCAATAAAGAAATACCCGCGAAGATCGTACACGAAGACGATCTCTGTATGGCATTCCACGATGTGAATCCTCAGGCACCGGTACACATCCTCATCATCCCGAAGCAGGTCATTCGCACACATGCAGACATTGCCCCCGAGGATGCCGGATTGCTCGGGCATCTGCACATCGTGGCCGTGATGTTGGCGAAACAGGTGGGTTTACAAGCCGGATATCGCCTCGTAATCAACTGCGAAGCAATCGCGGGGCAGACGGTGCCACATTTGCACATGCACCTACTCGGCGGCCGAAATTTCGCATGGCCACCGGGGTGATGCGGGTCATTCCGTTTCGGCGGCTTCATCGGAAATCGCGACGTCGGTCTTCATGATTTCGCGCAGCAGAATCGTGGCGTAACTGCCGGATGGCAATATGAAGTCGAGGTTTAATCCGTCGTCGTCCCAGGTGGCGGTGAGTTCGTCGAGGTAGATCAGGTTGTGGCGGCGCGTGCCCAAAAGCAGCTTGCCGGGGCGGTCGAAATGGTCGGGTGTCAGACCGTTGTCAGTTAGTACGTTTGCCTCGCGCGCGGCCACGACGTCTTTGGATGCAAAGGTTTTTTTCCCGAACATCGGCCCGCCCGTTACGATCTCGCGTTTGTCGAATCGCGCCTGTTCCGTCGGCACGTCCTCGGCGTTGAACATCCCGCCAAACGGCCACTTCATCATTACATCGCCTTGCAGCACGGTGTGTAAAAGTCCATCCGTGAGGCGACGCGAAAGGCACTCGTTGAACAGCAACGACTGCGCCGCCGACAGGTACAGTTTCCGCTGGAACGGCCCCGCATTTACCCGTTCGCCGTTGAGCATCGCGAAGCCGCGCTCGGCGGTCTCGCCGTCGTGGCCGAACCGCTGCGGGCCGTAGAAATTCGGCAAACCTTTCTCGCGAATGCGTGCCACAATCGTCGGTACCGCGTCGGCGTGGGTGCGGTCGGCCTCGCGGATCCGGATCGTGAAACGGTTGCCGCGGAGGTGGCCGGGCTTGAGTTTGTTCGTGTGCCGCGTGACGTTCAAAACGCGAATGCCATCGGTGTCGATGCGGCCAATCTTCGCTTCGATCTCGGCGGGCAAAGACACCCATTGCCGCGTAACGGCGTGGCGATCTTTCAGTCCCGCGGTACCGACCGCATCGAAGCCCAACCCGAGGCAGCGGGCGATGTGTCGCAACATAAACTCCGCCCCGACGCCGCGCTTCTCGATCCACAAATAGAGGAAGTCGCCCTCGCCGCAGGCTTTGTACGCAGGGATTTCTTCGACGATGAAATCGTCGGGCTGGACTTTCATTCGCCCGCCGACTCCCGGACAATCGGGTGTCAGTAGCGGCGGCGTCATGGCAGGGTGAAGCATCGAAACCTCGGCAAACAGGCGGAAACGTATCCAGCAGGATTACGACTTTCCCAAGGAAATGCAGCGAAGCGTAGCCTGAATTGTAAATTTCCCGCGCTGCGCCTTGCGACCGCACGCTTCGGCTGTTACCTTCAAAAACATGAGCGAATTCCGACAAATCGTGTGGCAGACCATCATGTCGATTCCGAACCGTTGGATTGCGTGCATCCTCTTTAGCGGTTGCGCAAACTTTGCTGCCGGCGCGGACAGCCTGGCGGATGCGATGCAGAAGGCGGACGCGCGACGCGCGCAGATTCTCGTGGAGCAACTCGGCTCGCCCGAATATCGCGTGCGGGAACAAGCGGGGCGCGATCTGTCTGCGCTCGGTGCGCGTGCCCTCCCGACGATGAAACGTGCGTTCGCGGAAACGGACGAACCCGAGATCGAACGCCGCCTCGAAGTGCTCGTCAAGAAGATCGAATACGACCGGCTAATTAAGCCGACACCGATTACGTATCAGGCCAAAAATGCGACCGTGACGCAGTGTATCGAAATGATCGTCAAACAGTCCGGGTATCGGCTTTCCAGCGGCATTCCTGCGGAAGCGGCGAAGATCAAAATGTCGGTCGATTGGAAAGAGATGCCGTTCTGGGAAGCACTCGATACGGCCTGCGAAATGGCGGGCATCATCGCCACCCCCGACGAAAACGAAGACGGTATCTCCGGCCTTTCTCTCTACGCGAATGAAACGTACAACCCGTATACCGCGTACAGCGGCCCGTTTCGTTGTGTGGCCACGAATATTAGTATGAACCGGAACATGCAACTTTCGGGTTTGCCACGTCGTGGATTAGCGCCGCGTCAGTCGGAGTATCTCAACTTCAACTTTCAATTAATGTCCGAGCCGAAGAACCCGATGCTCGGTTTTCATCCGCCGGTCATCACGAAGGCGGTCGATGACAGTGGCCACGACATTGCCATTTCCACAAGTGAGGAACATCGCAGTTATTACACACCGAATATGTATCGTTCGCACAATCAGTATGTCGGTGTGAACCTCAGTACACCGAGTCGGAATGCGAATTCTATCAAAGAACTGCGCGGGAAAATGACGGTGATGTTGTTGTCCGATACGCGACCGGAAATCACCGTGGAAAAGATTCTGACGGTGAAAAAGAAGACGTTCGTCAGCCGTACGACGGAGTTATTTATCGAGAGCGTCAGCGATAGCGAGGGGGCGGTGACGATTACACTGAACGCGAAGCAGTTGCACGCGAACCCGGAAGATTATTCGTGGGCGAACACGGTCTATCAACGGCTGGAAGTTCACGATGCGAAAGGGATCAAATTCACGCCAACAAGCACAAACAACCAGAATCAGGCACCCGGCGCAATTTCGATGACGGTCACATTCACCCCGCCCGAAGGCAAGAAAGCGGGCAAGCCGAGTACACTCGTGTTGGTCGAGTGGATCGCCGTGCA
>JANXNT010001077.1 GCA_025353985.1 Limnoglobus sp. | reverse complement strand
CCAACTTCACATCACCTGGGATTCACCCAGCGATGTATTCCTGGAGTGGGCGAACGGTAAATCCCGACGCTTTGGCCGCGTCAATCACCTTCGTTCGCACTCCGTCCGTTGCACCGATAATAAAACTTTCTGGTGGAAGCCCTGGATAGCGATCCGCTTGGCCCGGCATTAGATCTTTGAGTTGTTCGTATTGCGTGTCGTCCTTGCGGACAAAACCTCGCGGTACCGTATTCGGGCTAATCCATATCCAGTCTGGTCGGGTTGCGGTTCCGAGTTTGGCGCGATGTACTGGATATCCGTTCGCCCAAGGAGAGGCCGGTTCGAACGATATCCTTAGTGTGTTCGATAGATACTGTTTCACGATTTCGATATCAGATACTGCCTCCAAAACGTATTCGTTATCCACATCGATTTGAAGCAACGCGAGGTAACTGGCAAATGAAGCGGCAAGCTCGGTTTGTCGGTTGCGATCGATTTCGACATATGTAATCGACGGGGTATCGGAGCCTGACCGGTAATCGAGACAAACGTGCCAATGCCCATCGCCATCGAATGGTACCAGACCATCGAGTGAAAAACTGACGTGCTCTTGGCAGTCATCCCAGTCAAAACCAGTAAACGTCGTGCGATGCGAGCCGATACCATAAATCGAGTCGTGAGGCTTTTCGGGAAGCGAATATCGAATATAGCCACCATTTTGCATTCGCAGCAAAGCCAAATATTCCTCTGGAAGCGGATGGCCGATTTTCTTCTCGGCTACGGAAACGAGTTCCGGAGTGATTGGCAGTTGTAAGTAAGGCAGGTAGGCGGGAACACGCCAAATCGTATCTGCGGTGGCTCCCATAAATACTCCTGGTGCGGATTTGTGGAAAATCTAGGGGAATGATCTCACTCCTTGCAACGCCAAGCAAGTCAATTTGAAATCCCGTGCGATTTTGCGACTTCTTGCAATTCGATTTCGTTTGGTCGCACGTCGTTACCTTCGTAAAGTTCACTGCAACCTGATCCTTGTGGAGATACTCATGATCCTTCGCCGGTTCGCGCTTGCCGCCATTCCGTTCGCCATCGCCTTGCTGGTATTGCAACCGGCGAACTCGGCCGATGGGCCAAAGGATAATCAGTTCGAGAACGTCCGGCCCGTTCCGCCGAAGGGCGTTGCGGTGCCAGCGGCGGACCGCGAGGAACTGCAAGCGGGGCAGGCCGCGCTGCAAGCCGGTATCGAACGGCTGAAGTTGCTGCGGAATTTGTTCATCAGCGATCGAATTCCCGACGTCGAGATTTACAGCAAGGCCGTGAAGTACGCGCTCGAATACGACGAGTTTTTCAACGTGAAGGAAATCGCGGTGGCGAAGCTGTTGCTCAAACAGGGTAACGAACGCCTCGCCGAACTTCAGAAGGGCGAAGCGAGTTGGACGACGAAGACGGGCCTCGTCGTTCGCGGGTATCGCTCGAAGATCGACGGCAGCGTGCAGCCGTACGGCCTCGTCGTTCCGAAGGAATACGACTTCGCAGCCAAGGCCCCGCACCGGCTCGATTTCTGGTGGCACGG
>JANXNT010001011.1 GCA_025353985.1 Limnoglobus sp. | reverse complement strand
CCGTGCCCCACGGAGGCGCACCCCGGCACGCCACGACTGTTCGCGGATCGCTTTTATCACGCGGACGGCAAGGCGAAATTTCTGCCCGTCGAGCATCGCCCCGGCGGCGAATCGCCCGATGCGGATTACCCGTATTTGTTTACGACGGGGCGGTATAAGGAGCACTACAACTCCGGCGTGCAGACGCGGCAGATCGCCGCTCTGACTACCGCAAAACCGCTGCCGTTCCTGCAAATGCACCCGACGCTCGCGATGCGGCACGGCATCGGCGCGGGGTCGTTCGTCACGCTCGAAAGCCGACGCGGGAAAGCCGAGTTCGCGGTGGAAATTTCCGCCGATATTCGACCGGACACGCTGTTCGCGCCGTTCCACTGGGGTGGCAAAGGCGCGGCGAATCTACTGACGAACGGCGTGCTCGACCCGATCAGCAAGATGCCCGAATTCAAGCTCGCAACGGTGCGAATCGCGAACGTGAACCGTACGCCAACACGTGGGGAATGACCGATGAAAAAGCGGCTCGCAATCGTCGGCAACGGCATGGCGACGGGACGACTGTTGGACGAACTGTTCCGGCGGAATGCGGGAATGCGCTTCGAAATTTCCGTGTTCGGCGAAGAGAAACACGGCTGTTACAACCGCATTCTGCTCGGCCGCATTCTCACGGGCGGCACGGCGGACGACATCACGTTGAAAGCCGCGGGGTGGTACGCTGACAGGGGTGTGACATACCACGCTAGCACGCGGGTGACGCGCATCGATGGACCCGCACGAAAGCTGCACACGAGCGATGACCGCGAGTTCGGATACGATGCGGTCGTGTTGGCCACGGGGTCCGCGCCGTTCGTTCCGCCGATCGACGGCTTGAAAGATGCGGACGGCACACCGAAGCCCGGCGCGTTCGTGTTCCGCACGATCGACGACTGCGAACGGATGCGGGCCTACGCGCAACCGCTGTCGTCGGCGGTCGTTCTCGGTGGCGGATTGCTCGGCCTCGAAGCTGCAAAATCGCTGTCGGACCTGGGTTTGCACGTCACCGTCGTTCACTTGCCCGAATGGCTGATGAACAACCAAGTCGACCGCATGGCAGGTGAATTCGTGCGGCGCGGCGTCGAGAAACTCGGCATCTTCGCACGCACCGGCACGTCGGCGATCGGCGTGGTCGGCGAGAAGAAGGTCGAAGGCGTCGTTCTCAAAAACGGCGAAATCCTGCCTGCCGACTTGTTCATCGTGGCGGCGGGGATTCGCCCGCGTACCGATGTTGCGGTGGCGTCTGGCGTGCCCGTGAAGCGCGGCATCATCGTCAACGATCTGCTGGCGACGGCAGTACCGGGCGTGTTTGCGCTCGGCGAGTGTGCCGAACATGCGGGCAAAGTTTACGGTGTCGTTCCGCCGATCTGGGAGATGTGCGAAGTCCTCGCAGACCTGCTGACGGGTGCGAATCCGGCGGCGCGTTATCGCGGTTCGAAGCTTTACACGAAGCTGAAAGTCGCGGGCGTGGATGTTGCGAGTATGGGCCTCGTCGAGCCGCAATTCGAAACCGATGAGGTGCTGCAAATCCTCGAAGATCGCCGGGGGATCTATCGCAAGATGATCGTCCGCGATGGGCAACTCGTCGGGGCGACGCTGATCGGCGATGGCGACGCGGCCCCGACGCTCGCACGCTGGTTCGACCGTGGCGACAAGCTCCCGCCGAACCGGCTGGACGTGCTGTGTAGCGGGGATCTGTCGCCGGCGGCCGCCGACCCGGAAATCTGCAATTGCCATCACGTCTGCGAATCGGCATTAGTAACGGCAATCAAAGACGGCTGCACGAACCTACCGATGCTCTCGGCATCGACGAAAGCGGGCACCGGTTGCGGGTCGTGTCGCGGGCAGTTGGCGAATCTGATATTAAAGAACGCCCCGAGTGCGGGCACACCCGAAACGGCGAAGGCGGGGTATTGATGATGCGTAGTTGGTGGCGCACGTGGGCCGATGCCTACAATACTATGCAAAACTCGTTGCACGCTTTCTTGTTCAGACGGTCCCGCTTTGTTTATAATTCGAGTAGAGGTAACTGCCGCCCATACTGTAGGTGCCTGTGGAACGCCGCATTCGCTATTTACTGATCGGTTCAACGCCGCCAGTGGGGATCGACCCCAACGCGACCGAGTTGAAGATGGCGTCCGGCCCGTCGGATGCTGCGGACCAACTGCGCTCGGGCCATTACGATGGCGTGTTCGCGTCGGCCGCACTCACTTCGCAATTAATCGACCGCTACCGCCGCGATGAAACGATCCTCGCCAACGTCGATCAAGGAATCGGCGCGCTCGACGCCAACGGCACGGTTACGTGGGCGAATGTCGTGCTGCGGAAATGGTGCGACATCAGCCCCGTCGGCAAAACACTCCTCGAAGCGCTCGGCCCGCTTACGGTGGCAACCGACCATGCCGAGCCGCTGAAGATGGCCGCCGAAGGCAAGCCCGTTGCGTTTCGCGTGCATCGCACCGAGACGACGAGCTTCTCGTATCTGGACGTTCGCATTCGCCCCGTGTTCGCTGCTGATGGCACGATTCTCCAGTCGATTGCGATCTTGCAAAATGTGTCGGCGGAAGTCGAACAACAAAAGAAATTGCACGCATTGCACCACGCGGGACAGGAACTTGCGGCGCTCGATGCCGACCAACTCGCCGAGATGAACGAGCCGACGCGCGTCGAGTTACTGCGGCAAAACATCCGGCGGCACGTTCACGATCTGCTGCGTTACGAGACGATCGAAGTTCGCTTGCTCGACAAACGTAGCGGCGAGTTGAAGCCACTACTGCAAGAAGGCATGACCGACGAAGCCGCCACGCGGAAGCTGTTCGCGCGCCCCGATGGCAACGGCGTCACGGGGCACGTAGCCTTCACCGGCGATAGTTATTTGTGTCCGGATACCGCAAGCGATCCGTATTATCTCGTCGGTGCGAAAGGTGCGAAAAGCTCCTTGACTGTTCCGCTAAAATACAACGACGAAGTCGTCGGTACGCTCAATGTCGAAAGCCCGCGCACCAACGGCTTCGGCACCGACGACCTGCAATTTACCGAGCTATTCAGCAAAGAAATCGCCGCCGCACTACACACCTTGGACCTGCTGACGGCACAACAATCGTGTACGATTTCGCAATCGATCGAAGCGGTGAATCGCGAGATCGCGCTGCCGGTCGATGAGGTTCTCGCGAGTGCCGCGATGTTGTATGCACGCCTTCATGCGGCCGATGCCGATGCGGCACTGCACCTGCGGCGGATCATGGCGAACGCGCGACAAGTGAAAGAGTGCGTGCAGAAAGTCGGTCGCGATCTGACGATCGATTCGGTGCTCGGCGCGAATGCCAACCCGCTCGCCGGGATGCGCGTGCTCGTCATCGAACAGGACGAGCGATTCCGCAAACAAGCGCACCTGTTGCTCGGGCGGTTGGGTGCGGAAGTGGAAACGGCGGCGACGGCGAACGAAGGCTTGGCGCTGGTAAACGACATCGTTTACGATGCCGTACTCCAGGAGATTCGCCCGTCGGACATGAGCGGGTACGAGGCGTTTCGCCGCTTCCGCGTGGCGATGCCACTGGCGCGTGTGGCACTCACCACGGGCTTCGGTTACGACTCGACGCACAGCATCGTGAAGGCCCGCATGGACGGCCTGCAACATGTGCTTTTCAAGCCATTTCGCCCGGATCAAGTCGTGTCCGCCGTCACCGCACCGCAGCCACCGGCCCCAGCCGCGATGCCAATCACCGTTGCCACACACTCGTGAATTCCATCGGTCTCGCCATCCTTTTTGGCGTCGCGTGGGTCGGCCATGCCTGCCTCTGGATCTCGTTACTCAACCACTTGTACGGCCGACCGATCTCGAAGCGATTCCTGAAAAGCTGGCGGCACTTCACCGGCATCTGGATCCTCGCGTTCCCGGCGATTCTGTTTTTTGAACGCGACGTTTGGGAGTTATACTTCTTCGCGATACTGGTACTCGGCGGTGTCGTCTTCCCGTTCATTACGGTACGGCGTTATTTCTGTCTGCCGCCCTATTCCATGCTAGGTGCGCAGACTCGCACGCTCGATTTCTGGCCGGAACTCGGTGCGAAATTACTCGGCGACGGCAAGTGGCGACACATTGCGCGGCTGCCGTTCAATGGTATTTTCCGCCTCGATTTCACGCAGATGGAACTCGCCGTACCGAAACTCTCGGCGGCGTGGGACGGGCTTTCGATCTTGCTGCTCAGCGATTGGCACTTTTGCGGGACGCCATCGGAGGCGTATTTTCAGCGTGTGATCGAGGAGATCGAGAAGCACCCGATGGCGGACATCATCGCGCTGGCGGGGGATTATCTCGATACCGATGCGCATCGAAAATGGATCGTGCCGCTACTCGGCCGACTGAAAGCGAGGGAAGGGAAATTCGCGATTCTCGGCAATCACGACGTGAAATACGAACCGGACCGACTACGTGCGGAACTCACCGAGGCGGGCTACACGATCGTTTCGAACTCGGCGATGATCGCGACGATTCGCGGCGTCGAAGCGGTGGTCGTTGGCCACGAGGGACCGTGGTTCCGCCCCGCGCCGGACCTGAGCGATGTGCCGAGGGATCGCTTCCGTTTGTGCATTAGCCACACGCCGGACAATTTCTATTGGGGGCAAGCGAACGGCATTAATCTGATATTGTGCGGGCACGTTCACGGTGGGCAGATTCGCTTGCCGATCATCGGCTCGATCTTCGTACCGAGCCGTTACGGTCGCCGTTTCGACATGGGCACATTCGACGAAAACGGCACGCAGATGGTCGTAGGTCGCGGCCTCAGCGGCAAAGAAGCCCTCCGCATCCGCTGCAACCCGCAAGTGATACGGATCGTGTTACGCAACAACGAAAGTGGTGTATAATCTGGTTTTTACATCCACAGATATGGTGCAGCAATGTCACTCGCAATCGAACTGGAACAAGAAGACGATGGCCGTTGGTTCGGAATCATATCGGACTTGCCCAGTGTTATGGCGTACGGCCCGACTCGCGAAGAAGCGGCGGCGGCAACCCGGTTGCTGGCGATGAAGGTTCTCGCAGAGCGCATCGAACACGGCGAGGACGTGCCGGACGCAGTGGCGGACCTTTTCGCCGTGCGATCGTGATCTGGCCATCGACGAAAGCCAAACGGATATTGGAGAATCCAAAGTGTTGATGATTATAAGCCCGATTCAATATTTCTACTCTTTTGGCTTAGACTCACGGAAGAGATAGCGGACTACGATGCTCAGCAGTCCGATCACCGTTATGGAAGATGCTCCCAGAAGTGCCACCATCGTCGTATCCGATAACTTGGCTGGGTCTGCAATGGTGACTGCTTGTTGTTTTTCCACAACACCGATTACCCTACCAAGCCACCAACATAACAGCGATGGGATCCCAATGCACGCTAGGATCCGCAGCCCGATATCAAGGCGAAGTCTCCAGTTCTCAAGCTCCAACCTTGTATTTTCATTAGAGATGAGCTTATTTTTCAGCTTTACAGTTTCTGTATTCGTCTTTTTTAGATCGATATCATTGTCGCGAATGCTCTTTCGGTACTCCGGGTCGCCTGACCCACTGAGCGCTGTTTCTTCTTCGCTAGATTCTTCGCTCGATGGTTGGGTTGGCACCGGCGCTGGTTCGGGCAGCACCGGATTTAGTGGCAATGGCGGATCGGTGTCGCGAGGGGTTATCCACCGCCGCCTCGCTTCTGCACCAGCCGAACGAAGTATTCGCGTATTATCGTTTTGGGTATCGGGACGCCCCTATTCGTGTCGAGGTCTTGCCCGGCAGATACTTGTGCCCATGGACCATCTGGGGCATGAGACATATCGGAAAGCTTGTACGGGCTGATGACTTTATAGGAATCCCACACGCTCGCAAGATAACGGGCGGTGATTGGGCTTAATTCTGCCTGGTATGGAGTGCATTCAAAACGTTCATCGTGTGTATCTGCGGGTGTCGTGATCGGAAACTTCCCGAACCCGCGGAATGCCCGATACACTTCCGGAATCACCGGTCCATGTTTCCAAGCTTGGACAGTCTGAGTGAACAACGGGTCGTCGTAGTACGCAAGGTGGTACCCGTGTCCGAAGTACAGAATCTTCTGCATGTGCAGGTGCGTGAGAGGCCTAGCCTCAAGCTTTGCCAGCTGTAGGAAGTGGTTCGCCAATGCTCGCGCGTCGTGTGTCATTAACCCCTCATCGGAACTATCCGCATTGTAGTGCATGAGGATACCACACCCCAAGGAAAAAATGTGAGGCACGTTGTCAGAAAAAGCGAAAGAGTGCGATTCTGTTGCTATTGCCATGAATTCATAGTGTTTTTTTAAAATCCAAACAACTTAAGCAAGCCACGAATGCTCAATCCCCAACGTATTCGCGTTCAACCACGCTTAAGCCGGCTTACGCCATCAACGGCGAGCCGCCTGTTGCCTCGCCACCGCCCGACCAGAAAGATCCGGCTGCGTTCGGGAGAAAAGGCGGATTGAAGCGCGGGAAGCACGGGCCGACAACTTAAACGCGAAACAAAGAACCGAAGTAGCCAATCAGTTCCAGTCGTCGGGATCAGTAAAGTTCGTGACCTTGTTGGTATCGTTGGCGAACGACTTGTTACCCGAGATTCTAGCCAGGCAGGATCATCTCGGATCTGCTATCGAGCGTCGCGATTTTACGGTACACTGCGTGCTGTCGAACCTGCCAAACTTTCCTGCTGGGATTTCGCCATGCGCATCTGTTTCGCCATTTTCACGCTGATGCTCGGTTCGGTGGCCGTCGCGGACGACAGTTGGCCGGGGTTCCGTGGGCCGAACGGCGATGGCCATTCGCAATCGAAAACGGCACCGGTGACGTGGTCGGAAACCGAGAACGTGAAGTGGAAGGTGGCAGTCCACGATAAAGGTTGGTCGTCGCCGATTGTCGTCGGCGAGCAAGTCTGGGTGACGACGGCACGTGAGGACGGCAAAGAGTTTTACGCGGTTTGCCTCGATCGCAAGACGGGCAAAATTATCCACGATTTGCACCTGTTCAGCGACAAGAACCCGCCGAATATTCGCCAGTTCAACAGCTATGCCTCGCCGACGCCGGTGATCGACGACGGGAAAATTTACGCGCACTTCGGATCGCGCGGCACCGCTTGCATCGACACGCAGAGCGCCAAGGTGTTGTGGTCGCGGGACGATTTGCCGTGCGACCACTGGCGCGGCCCCGCATCGTCGCCGATTGTTTACAAAGACTGGCTGTTTCTACTGTTCGATGGCCACGATAAACAGTACACCGCGTGCCTGAACAAAGTCACTGGCAAGACGGTCTGGCAGAAAGATCGCGGGTTGCCGTACCCCAACGATGGCGATTTGAAGAAAGCGTTCGCGACGGCTTCGGTGTTCGAAATCGATGGCAAAGCGCAACTCGTAACGCCCGCCGCCGTCGGCACGCTCGGCTACGATCCGGCCACCGGCGACGAGCTTTGGCGCGTCATTCACGGCGGCATGAACGAAGCCTGTCGCCCCGTGATGGCGCACGGCCTGATCTACCTGACGACGGGCCACACGTCGGGATTACTGGCCGTGCGTGCGGGGCAAACGGGCGATCTCACAAAGACCGGCGTCGCGTGGCGTGCCGACAAAATCGCCCCAACACGACCTTCGCCCACGATCGTCGGCGACCTGTTATTCATGGTCAACGACACCGGCATCGTCTTCTGTCTCGATGCCAAAACCGGCGATAAACTTTGGCAGGAACGCCTCGACGGCAAGTTCTCCGCGTCGCCTGTTCTCGCCGGTGGCAACCTCTATTTCTTCAGCGAAGGCGACAAGTCGTTCGTGATCGCCGCCACCAAAACCTACACGCCCATCGCCACGAACAAACTCAACGCCGGCTGCAAGGCCTCCCCCGCGATCATGGGCGGCAACCTCTACGTGCGAACACTGACGCATCTGTATTGCATCGGGAAATAAACGTCATCAGCACGATGACGATGGTTGCGGCTCAAGCGATGATTCTTGTCTGATTCTGGTAGCCGCAGGTCTTTCGCCTGCGCGGGCAAATACCCTTGGTATTTGATTCATACACTGCGAAAACGGTCGTTATCGTCGTTACCATTTTGAAACGGAAAGTACTTTGCCTTTTGATACTTTTCCCCATAAAACATGAATATGTTATATTCGC
>JANXNT010000974.1 GCA_025353985.1 Limnoglobus sp. | reverse complement strand
GTAGCAGGCACATTCCATGTGCCGTCGTTAAGCCGGTTTGTTGTTTGAAGTGAGTGTGAAGCAAAATACGATCCGAACGGCACATGGAATGTGCCTACTACGCGCAGAGGCGGACATGGCGAAAAAAGCGAAGAAGAAAGTCGTCGACGACAATGAAGATGATGAAAAGAGCGAGAGTAATGCCCCGCGCAGTACGTCGTACGTGGGGATGCTGATCTTGTCGTCGATCGCGTTGATCGGGGCGGCCGCGTTCCTGTACCTCGATCACGACGAACTGGCGACCGCGAAAAAGGTCGATCCACCCAGCGTCGTTTTATCCGAAGCCGGGCTAAACATTCCATCGGCGATCCCGGCACCCGTTGGCGGCGCGAAGTAATCCACTAGGAGCGAATCTCATGGCAACCGAACCGGCCCGCACACCGATTTCTGAAGGTTACACGGGCATGTTGGCGCTGACTGTCCTCGCGATGGTCATCGGCATCGGCCTGTTGGTCATGGAAGCGACCGACTACGATTGGGAACAGAAGCCGAAGAGTGCTGCCGCGATTGCGCTGCCCGGTGCTGTTCCCTCGACGAAAGCCCCCGGTACATCCGCCGCCGACGTACCCGCACCCACGATCGCAAAACAAGACGAACCGAAGCCAGAACTCAAGCCCGAAGTCGCCGTCAAACCCTCAGCACCCGTGGTAGCGCCCGCACCTGTCGTGGCCGCAACGCCCGCACCAACGGGGCCAACGCCTTCGCCACTTCTCACACCGCAACCCGCCGCAGTCCCCGCAGCAACTCCGGCTCCGAAACCCGCAGTTCCCGTCGCGCCAACGCCTTCGCCGCTCATCCTGCCATTCGGTAGATAAGCAGTGGTGAGTGGCGAGTGATTAGTGGCGAGTATTGAGTGATAAGCGTAGAGTAATAAGTGGTGAGTCGGTTTGTCTCGCCACTCGACACTCACCACTCGATACTACGGACGGACTCGATGGCTGCACCGGTAGTTTGGACCATTCGCGCACTTCTCACTTGGACGACCGATTTTCTTGCGAAGAAGGGCATCGACTCGCCACGACTCGATGCGGAACTGTTGCTCGCACACGTCCTCCATTGCAACCGTATCGACCTCATCGTTCGCTATACCGAAGAACCGACTGCGGCTGAGAAAACCGGGTTTCGCGAACTCGTGATGAAGCGTGCCGAACGCTGGCCGACGGCGTATCTCATCGGCAAACGCGAATTTTACTTGCTCTCGTTCGAAGTGACGCCCGCCGTTCTCGTGCCGCGACCGGATACGGAAACGCTGGTTCTGAAGGCGATGGATTTGCTGAAAGGCATCCCGCACCCGAAGGTTCTCGAACTCGGCACTGGCTCCGGTTGCATCGCGATCAGCCTCGCCCACATGTGCAAAATCGCGAACGTGACCGCCATCGATATTTCCCCCGATGCGCTCGATGTCGCCAAACGCAACGCCATCAAACACAACGTCGCCGACCGTATTAACTTCGTGTTGGGCGATTGGTACGCACCGGTTCCCGATGGTGAAACCTTCGATTTGATCGTCAGCAATCCGCCATACATTCCGCCCGCCGAACTCGCCGAACTCTCACCCGAAGTGCGAGACCACGAACCGCGTTTGGCGCTCGATGGCGGCCCCGATGGCCTGGCGTTCTACCGTCGTCTGGCAATGGGCCTGCCCAAATATCTGAAGCCCGGTGGCACGATCGCCGTAGAGATCGGCTCGACGCAAGAACCCGACGTGCGTGCCATCTTCGCCGACACGCCCGGCCTCACGAACATCCAGCTTTTCAAGGACATGGCCAACCGCCCCCGTGTCGTAACGGCGACTTACCCAGGGAAATGAGCGACGAGCAGTAATGGATTGTTTAGTGGTACTCGCTCTCCGCAACGGGCCTGCTCGAAGCGGCAACGTGGGTGAAGGATTTCAGTGCCGTCATTGGCGGTCGACTCCAACTCTTCGACCCTCATTCACAATTTTTACAAATCTTTTCAAATAATACTTGTGTCGATGTACCCGATCGTTTAACCTACCGAAGTCAACCTGCCGGGATTGCCTCCCTCAATCGCCTTGTTGTCGGTTTATTCTCTGCGTCCCATTTTCGTTTTGGAGGCATTTATGCTTCGGCATAACCGTACCCGTGGTTTCACGCTCATCGAGTTATTGGTCGTGATTGCGATCATCGCGATCTTGATCGGGCTACTCTTGCCCGCTGTGCAGAAGGTCCGCGAAGCGGCGGCCCGCAGTAAATGTTCGAATAATCTCAAGCAGTTGGCCGTCGCCTGCCATAGTTACGAAAGTGCGTTCCAGAAACTTCCACCGGCGGGTATGGGCTACGGCTGGTGCTTAGCAGGGACACCGCAAACGCCGACGCTCAACATGAACGGCCTCGTCAGTCTGCTGTCGCACATCGAGCAATCTGCGATGGATGCCCAACTCAGAAAAGATTCGGCATTCGGCAATCAAAACACCGGTTACTGTTGCGGGCTTACCGGTTCCGGTGTCGCGCCGACTGGCGATGCGTCGCTCAATGGCAACGGTGCCCTCATGGCCACGTTCATTCCCACATTCGCGCCTGCCCGAGCGACAACGGTAACCGATTGCAGGGTGCCAACAGCGGAGCGTACAGTCCTTCAGCAAGTGGCAACTTCGATGGCATGAAGACGAACTACGACTTCATCGCCAGCAATAATGACTTCACCTGCGGCAACTGGAAAAACAGTGGGACCGCTTCACGCTATATGTTCGGCGAAAACAGCGATACCAAAATCACCTCCGTTACCGATGGGACGAGTAATACGTTCATGTTTGGCGAGATGACCTACGAGGTTTACAACGGGCGTTGCTCGTCGTGGGGATACCGTGGCTGGGTGATGACGGGTGCCGATCCTGCGGCCGGCATCAATAACTGGACGCTCGGTGCGGTCCCACCGATCCGCGGTCGCCTCGGCAGTTGGGGCCGCGTCGGTAGCCTTCACACCGGAGGCTGCCAGTTCGCCTTGGGCGATGGTTCGGTCCGCTTCGTGAAAGATACGATCAGTACCACGATTCTGATCCAGGCCGCACAAATGTCCGACGGATCTGTCTTCAATCTGGATTCGTAAATCGTGGTATCACCAATGCGCAATCGGGCCATCGGGCACGGTGACTAGCGATTGTTCGACGTCCCACTCGCTCCAGTCGGGGGGTGGGCCGTTGTCGATGAACGGAGCAATGATTGACTCAAACTCGCTGAGGTCGTTGAGCATCACCAGTTTCTGTTGCACTTTCTTCGGGAAACGCAGTGCCTTCGTGTACCATGTCACGATTTTGCGGAACATAATGCAACCGTGCTTTTCGCCGCCGCGCCAGTTAATCAGGCGTTGAAGGTGCAAGCGCATGAACTGGATGCGTTCGTGATAACTGCCACGCGGGCCAGGTTCGCCATCGTGAACCCAGTTCGTGAGTTGCCGGAAAAACCACGGGTTGGCGAGTGCCCCGCGACCGATGGCGAGGCCGTGGCAACCGGTTTCGCGAATCATCGTCTCTGCGTCGGCGATGTTCATAATGTCGCCGTTACCGAAGACCGGCATCCGATCGACCGCCTCGACGACACGACGAATGCCGTCGCGATTCACACTGCCACTAAAGCCTTGTTCGCGGGTTCGGCCGTGGATCGTCACGGCTGCGACGCCGATCTTTTCGAATTCGCGCGCGAAGTACGGTGCGGTCAGTTGGCTATCGTCCCAGCCCAAACGCATCTTCACCGTCACGGGTAGCGATACCGCATCGACGACTTTCCGAACGAGTTCGATCGTACCCCCCGCCGTGTCGCACATCAGCGACGAACCGCCACCCACGGCAACGACCTTGCGCACGGGGCAACCCATATTAATGTCGATGATTTCCGCGAGGCCGCGATCTTGCAGCCAACGGGCGGCACCGGCTAACTCGTCCGCTTTCCCGCCAAAAATCTGCACCGAAAGCGGTCGATCCGCGGGATCGGTGGCCAGCAGTTCCATCGTCTTGCGTAAGCCTTCAAGGATCGCCCGCGCGTTAATCAGGTCGGTCGTGGCCAACCCCATCCCGCCGATTTCGCGAACCGACAACCGGAACGGCAGGTTCGTGTAACCGGCGAGCGGCGCGAGAGTAAACCGCGATGCCAACTTGACCCGGCCGATAAACAGCGGTTCGCGGTAACGCCGTGGCGGCGCGGGATACGGGGCAAGCAGTGTCGAAGTCATCATCGCAGGACGGTACTCATTGGGGATCGCGGTGTGAAACGTGACATTCGGCAGGCTATTTGAGGTTCACTGCGACGAGTTTTTTTTCATCGCGGGCAAACAATCGACCATCGGAAAACGACGGTATCGATCGCACTTTGCCGTCAAGGATCTTGCCGCGTGCGAGTTCGACGTACTTCGCGGGATTCGCTTCGAAGCCCACGAGTTCACCCGCTTCGGTGACGGCGAGGATTTTGCCATCGACGGCGATCAGTCCGGCGCAACCGAAGCGATCGCGGGACCATTTTACGGTGCCCGTTTTCCAGTCGATGCAGCGTAAGCGTCCGGTGCCGAAGTCGGCGCGGCCATCGGTGCCGTAGAGTTCGTCGCCAATGAGTACCGGCGTGTTGTACTGGCACGATAGCGAAGTATCGTTCGACCAGATTTCCTCGAGCATCTTCCCGTTCGCCTTCAACAGAATCGCGCCGGTGGCGTACGACGACGTTAGAAAAATCTCCGTACCGCGAACGAGAGGCGTCGATGCATTCACCGACGCATCGAGACGCGAACGCCATGCGAGATCGAACATCACGGTGCCGGTTTCGACATTCACGCCGACCAGCCCGCGCCGCGTAAACACGATTGCGAGTTTTTTGCCGTCGATCTCCGCCACGGTTGGCGACGAATAACTCGGGCCATCGTCGCTCGCTTTCCAGGCTTCTTTGCCGGTGGCCACATCGAATGCAACGATGCCCGCACCTTTCGCACCGACGTTGACGATGAGCTTGTCGCCCACGACGAGCGGCGAACTGGCGACGCCAAAATAGCCTTTGTCGATTTCGTAATCGGTGAGGATATTCCGGTGCCAAATTTTTTCGCCAGACTTCGCATCGACCGCGTGCAGATCGCCGTTGGCACCGAGAATAAACACGCGACCATCGGCCACAGTGGGCGTGGCGCGGGGGCCGTCGTCGAATTGGAAATTATCGCGATACTTTGCCGGATAATCGTACTTCCAGAGTTCTCGCCCGGTGGCGGGGTCGAGCGCCACGAGTGTTTCCTTGCCTTCGATGCGGTGGAAAAGATAGGCTTTCCCGGCAGCCGTCACCACGCCAGCCCAGCCGGTGCCGACGTCTTTGGACCAGGCGATTTTCGGGCCTTCTGTGCCCCAAGCGACGTTCAGTTTCGTCTCCGTGGATTTTCCATCGCGCTTCGGCCCAAGGATTTGTGGCCAGTCGGCGGCGCGTGCGAAACCCGCAACAAATGCCGCCGTCACGGCGACCAACCGAACGTATCGAAGTCTCATTCGTTTCCCCAATCGGATCGGTACATTTCGGGCGTACCGTCGCAAGCGATTCTCTCAAGCTATATTATGCTAGATATTCGCAACGCGAGGCCCGCCCGTGATTGTTTATCGCCCGTATCGCAACAACGACCCGCCCGTCCTGATGGAAGTCTGGAACGAAGCCGCGACTGGTCGCGGCGCGTTCCCCATCCGAACGCCCGCACCGCTCGAACGCTGGATTTTCAGCAAACCGTACTTCGACCCGAAAGCGATGATTATTGCCGAAGAGGTGGTCGAAGGCCTCCCGAAACGGATCGTCGGCTTTTCGCTCTCCGGTTTCGGGCCGAACGACGAACACACAGGACCATCGCAAGATCGCGGCTTCGTTTGTTGCGTTCTCGTACGGCCATCGCACCGCCATCTCGGCATCGGTGGCGAACTCGTACGCCGCGGCGAACAATATCTCATCGAGCGCGGCGCGAAGACGCTAGTGTTCGGCTCGCAATGGCCGACGAACCCGCATTTATTCGGACTATACGGCGGCAGCAACTCGCCGGGGGTGCTCGAAAGCGATGCGGACGCGAAGCCGTTCATCGAGAAGCACGGCTACGCGCAAACGTCGTCGATGATCGTATTCCAACGCAAACTCGATATCCCGCTGACGCTCGCCGATTCGCGTTTTAACCTCTTGCGCAAGCGGTACGACATCAACCTGTTGAAGTCCGCTGCGGTGGCGTCGTGGTGGCAAGAGTGCGTCTGGAGTTCGCTCGAACCGGCCGAGTTCCGCGTGATGGACAAGTTGACCGGCTTCCCGGCGGCCCGCGCCATCGCTTGGGAACTCGAAGGTTTCAACTGGAAGTGGAATGCACCGTCGGCAGGGATTATCGACGTCCAAGTGCGCCCGGACTTGCGTAAGCTCGGTGTCGCCAAGATGCTGCTGACACACGTGTTGCGGTTCTTGC
>JANXNT010000957.1 GCA_025353985.1 Limnoglobus sp. | reverse complement strand
GAAACTTGGTAGACCCGCCGACATCGTTGGCCACCTCAACGATGGCATGCGCAACGTCGCCGACTTGCAGACGATGACCGATGCCGATCAACCCGGCGCGAACCAGGGCCTCGGCGTGTTTACCTTCACCCCCGAAGCGGGCAAGATTTACAGCGTCAAGTTGCAGAGGCCGCAAGGTGCCGATGCGGTGTCACTCGATGAAAAGTCCTTGAAAGCCAAACCCGATGGCACGCTATTGCGAATCGCGCAAGGTGTCGTCGATGCTAACGATCCGATCCGCATCGCGATTACATCGACGCGAAATCGCACGTTGTTCGTCGGGGCATACACGCGGGGCGTTGCCATTGCGCAACAGCAAGTTACGGCCATCGCCGGGCAGGCCGTCGATGTGGTTCTGACACCGGTGGCCGGTTCGCCGGGTGGTGTCACCCGTGTGACAGTCCTCGACGAAACTGACGGTGCCCCGCTTGCCGAACGGCTGATGTTCCGCCGCCCGAAATCGCAATTGATCCTGAATTTCAAGGCAAACAGTAATTCGTACGCACCCGGCGAACGTGTGAAACTGGATATTTCGTCGACGAACGAAACCGGTGCCGCCACGGCCGCGATTCTGTGGGCCGCCGTCGTCAACGAGAGCGTCGCCACGATGGCCGACGACAAAACGGACCGTTTATTGCCGACGTATTTTCTGCTGAATGGCGAAGTACAGAAGCCGGACTTGCTCGAACATTCGGACTTCTTCTTAACATCGCACCCGAAGGCCGCCGTAACGCTCGATTTGCTCCTCGGCACGCAAGGCTGGCGTCGGTTTGCCGAACAGACTGGGCGATTTCAATCGACGGCGGATGCCGATAAATTCCGCGTCTCGAACGGCATGAAGCCGCGGTGGCTTCGCGGGGGTACACTCGCTGACGACCCGGTGTCAGCACGCTACTTGCCGCAGTTCGACCCCGCCGTGAAGGCGCTCGATGAAGCGACCGCGAATTACCGCAACGTGCTGTTAGCGGCCGAGGAAGCCCGCAAGGTTTCCGTTGCGAATCGTGCCACGGCTGCTACCGATTTCGCCACGAATTCCAGCCAACTTGCACACTATCGCGATGCGATTCAGAGCCGCACGCCGTGGCTTGCCGGCATACTTGCGATCATCGGTTTACTCGCCATCGTTCGCGGATCGCGTACGATTCGTTTCGGCGGATTCGCGTTCGTGGCGCTCGCGGTCGTACTCTTCGCGATGTTCGCGAACACTCGCAGCGACATCGGTACTGCGACGATGATTGAGCCGAAACTGGCTGCCATGCCCGAGCCGATTCCGGAGCCACGTGATGGCCGCTGGATGCTCGAATCGGCAAGCAAAACGTCCACGCATATGCCGAAGCCATCGAACCGCATCGTCTCGAACGACGACCCGTTCCTGCTCACGCGCGACACGATTCCCGCGAAGGGCGTCCGCTTCGCGAATGGTTACACCGCCGACGAAGCGCTCGGTTCCACGCGAGTCAACGCTACGGGTGTCGAGATGATTATCCGCGGCCAACGCGCTGCGATTACGCCACCCGAATTCGATGCGGCAAAGCGCGTCGCCAAGGCACTCACGCGGTCTGCACCGTTCGTCGTTCGCGAATATGCACACACGAAACCGGTCGCGCCGTCTGGCGACGACACGCGTACTGACTTCACTGAAACGGTCTACTGGCACCCGATGTTGGTACTGCCCGAAGATGGCAAAGGCCGCGTCGAATTTCAGCTTAGCGACGCACTCAACCCGTATCGCGTGTTGATCGCTGGTCACACGCTCGATGGTCGCATCGGCACGGTCACGGGCCTTATCGAAGTCCGCAAACCGCTCGCCGTCGATATCAAATTGCGCTTAGAAATCAGTGCTACAGACCGTTTGATCGTTCCCGTTTCCATCGCTAACGGTACGACGACCGCTCTGAATGTGAAACTCACCGCATGGTCGGATCACTTGCCAATTCTGGCAACGGAAGCCGAGCGAACGATCACTGTCAATGCGATGTCAGCGGTGCGCATGAACCTCACGCTCAAGCCATCGATTGCCAGCGGCACGGCCAAACTACGGCTGGCCGTGCGAGCAGGAACGTTCGGCGATTCGCTCGAACGAACGACGATTATCGTCCCCGATGGCTTCCCCGTGTCGGGCACGACGAACGCGATACTCAAGCAAACCGGCACCGCGAAACTGTCGCTTCCCGCGCAATTCGTGCCGGGCAGTTTACGCGGCAAAATCACCGTTTACGCCAACGCGATGGCCGACGTGCAATCGAGCCTTGGCGGGTTGTTGCGCGAGCCGAACGGCTGCTTCGAGCAAACCTCGGCCGCGAATTATCCGAACGTGCTGGCACTCGATACGATGCGCGAATTCGGCAAGACCGACCCCGCAATCGCCGACCGTGCGAAGGGGATGCTCGAGCGCGGCTATGCCAAAATCGTTAGCTTCGAAGTACCGAAAAAGACCGATGGCCGCGAAGGCTTCGAGTGGTTCGGCAAGTCACCCGCACACGAACCGCTGACCGCGTTCGGCCTCATGCAACTCGCCGATATGTCGCGCGTTTACCCCGTCGAACAGACGCTCATCGATCGCACACGCGGCTTCCTGTTGTCGCGCCGCGATGGCCGTGGCGGCTTCCAGCGTAGTGCGGACAATCACAGTTTCGGTGCCGTGCCGGAAGCCGTCGCGAATGCATACATCGTCTGGGCGATCACGGAAGCCGACCGCGTCGGAGGTAAGCCGACGCCACTCGAAATCGAGTTGACGGCCACCTTCGCCGAAGCGATGAAATCGAACGACCCGTATCGGCTGGCACTCGTCGCTAATGCGCTGTTGAACCGCAACGACCCGCGTGGCGACGTAGCTCGCAAGGCACTCGCAAGTTTGCAAAATGCCGACGGCGCACTGACCGCCGCCGAGACGACGATCACCCGTTCGAGCGGCATCGACCTCATTACCGAGACGACCGCACTCGCCGCGCTGGCATGGTTGAAACCGCCGATGACATTTACCGCAAATGCAGTGAACGCCACCGCGTGGCTGAATACGAAGCGCACGCCGTTCGGCGCATTCGGCGCGACACAAGCAACCGTGTTGACGCTCAAAGCCCTTGTGGAAAAGGCACGATTGAAGAACGCAGCCCCTGAGAAAGGCGAACTCATCGTTCGCGTCGCAGATCGAATCGTGGCGAAACAGCCGTTCGACACGGCAAGTACCGACTCGATTGCGGTCGAATTTTCCGACGAGATTTTTGAAGATGGTGCGAAAGAAATTCGCCTCGAAACCACCGCAACGGCGGCTTACCCGTTCAGCGTCGCGTGGACCGCACGAGCCTTGAAACCCGAGACGTTTCTCGATCGTCCCGTCAAGCTCACGACGTCTTTGAGCCAGCCCGAAGCGACCGAGGGGCATGCCGTACAACTGCGCGTGCGGCTGGAAAATGCGACCGCAACCGAACAAGGTATGGCCATCGCGATCATCGGGATACCAGCAGGGCTGAAGCTACCCGCAGACATGAAACAACTGCGCGAACTACGCGGTATCGACTATTGGGAACAGCGTGGCCGCGAATTGATTCTCTACTGGCGCGGCCTGAAACCGAAGCAGATTATCGAACTCAACTTCGACACGATCGCCGATGTGCCCGGTGAATATCGCGGCCCCGCAAGCCGCGCCTATTTGTACTACCAGCCCGAAAGCCAACACTGGCACGACCCACTCGCGATCCGCATTTTGCCGTAGTGCGACAACTCCGAATCGGCATCGACGAGAGCGTCGATGCCGAGGATGGCGATAGGATTTACACGTTGTAAGCCTTGCTCGTCGTGTTGCCACCGCGGCCGGTCCAGTTGGTGTGGAAGAACTCGCCGCGTGCCTTATCGATGCGCTCGTAGGTGTGCGCCCCGAAGTAATCGCGTTGGGCTTGCAGCAGGTTCGCGGGCAGGCGTGCGGTGCGGTACCCGTCGAAGTACGACAGTGCGGACCCCATCGCGGGCATCGGCGTGCCGGACAGCACGGCGTTCGAAATCGCGCGACGCCAGCCGGGTGCGGCCTTCGAGATTTCCCCCGCGAAGAACGGATCGACGAGCAGGTTCACGAGATTCGCGTTCTTGTCGAATGCTTCCTTGATGTTCCCGAGGAACTTGCTGCGGATGATGCAACCGCCACGCCACATGAGCGCGATGCCACCCATGTTGAGTTCCCATTTCTGGGCCTTGGCGAACGCCGCCATCAGTGCGTAACCTTGCGCGTAACTGATGATTTTGCTGCCGTAAAGTGCCATTTCGACATCGGCGATGAACTGCGTTTTATCGCCGATGAACGCCGGCACGACCGGTGCAGGCAGGATCTTGCTTGCCGCGACGCGCTCGTCTTTTTGGGCCGACAGACACCGGCTGAACACCGCTTCGGAGATCAGCGTTAGCGCCGTGCCCGTTTCGGTGGCGGCATCGACGGTCCACTTACCGGTGCCCTTTTGGCCCGCGGTGTCGAGGATCAGATCGACCATCGGCTTGTTGGTTTCCGGGTCGATGTAGCCGAAAATATCGCGGGTAATTTCGACGAGATAGCTATCGAGCGGGCCGGTGTTCCACTTCGCGAAGACATCTTTGAGTTCGCTTGCCCCGAGGCCCAGTGTGTTTTTGAGCAAGTCGTACGCTTCGCAGATCAGCTGAATATCGCCGTACTCGATGCCGTTGTGAACCATCTTCACAAAGTGCCCCGCGCCCTCTGGCCCGACCCAATCGCAGCACGGCACGCCGCCATCGACCTTCGCGGCAATCGCCTGGAAGATCGGCTTCACGGCGGGCCACGCGGCCGCATCGCCACCCGGCATAATGCTCGGGCCGATCAGTGCGCCTTCTTCGCCACCGGACACGCCACTACCGACGAAGTGAATGCCCCGTGCCTTGCATTCGGCGACGCGACGGGAGGTATCGGGGAAGTGCGTGTTGCCACCGTCGATGAGGATATCGCCCGCTTCGAGGAACGGCAGAACCGAGGCCATCGTATCGTCGACGGCCTTCCCGGCCTTCACCATCATCATGACCTTGCGCGGCCGTTTCAGGCTGGCAGCGAAGTCTTTGAGCGTGTGTGCCCCAACGAATTTCTTGCCCTTGCCCCGACCGTTGACGAACGCATCGACCTTATCCGTCGTGCGGTTGAAGACGGCGCAGGTATACCCGCGCGACTCCATATTCAGGACGAGGTTTTCGCCCATAACGGCGAGGCCAATCAGACCGATGTCGGCAGTTGCAGTTGACATAACGGAAACCTTGAGTGGAAGAAACGGCGACGTGGAAAATGATACGACAACAACGCCCCACGTGGAGGTGCGAAATGCGCGGACTCGATTTCGCGAGGCGAATGTACCCCGACTGCGCTAGCGGTTATACTCTTTCCATATGGCACTGTCGAATTGGTTGATCGTACGTCAGGCACGCGAGGCGCTTCGGAATGCGCGCCCGGATGAGGCCCAACGCCTGTTGGGGCCGCTCGTGGCGGATGGGCACCGCAAAGCCTGGCGAATGCAGCGCGAGGTGGCGGTGGCGTATGCGGCGGCCGGCGAGAAGTCTTTGCGTGCGGATAAACCCGAAGACGCCTGGAAAGTCTTACTTGCGGCGGAGGCGATGAACTCCGGCGAGAGTCGCGTTTCCGAATTGCGGGTGGCACTGACGCGGCTCGGTTGGGCCGAGTGCCGGGCCGCGATGGAAGCGG
>JANXNT010000951.1 GCA_025353985.1 Limnoglobus sp. | reverse complement strand
CCGCTTCCCGAACCGGATTCGGAACCGGATTCGGAACCGTTACCTGAGCCAGACCCACTTCCCGAGCCAGAGGTCACTGTATATCGATAGTATTCGCTTTCGAGTTCCGCACCGTTGGAATCGTACGTCGTTGCCGAACGGAGGTCACCGGAGTTTCCATTTGCGGACGAACTGCCGTAATAGCTGTACCCCATTGAGCGGACCGTTTGCCACGTACCGCCATTGACCTGACGACGACTTGTGGCCGTTGTGATCCGGTTCGCCGCCGAGGTGTTGACACCCCCGTAAGCAAACACGAGGGATTCGGTATTCGTCGTTCCGCCTTCGGTCACCGTACGCTGCATTTCCAGCGGCAACCGCTCGCGTTTCGCGCCGTCACCGTCGTATTCGTGCCATCGGCATCGACGAGTTGCTGGAACCGGCCCAGCAGTGCGTCGGTTCCATTTGCAACGGCGGCAGCGAACTCGATTCGGCTTCCCGCAGGAGTCGTCAGCGTGAAAATATCTCCGCTCGCAACGGTCAGTTTCTCTCGGCCAAACTGACGCACCTCATACTCATTGCTGAACGGATTTTTATCGAAGTAAATCGCGGTCATGCCATTGAGAACCACGACCGCAATTTCTTTGTCCGGAGTGACCAGAATGAACGGCTGGAAGCCATCCGACCAGCCCGGACCGAACAAGCCGCCCACCGAGTAAGCGGGTTTGTTCGACCACATCCGGCTGATGCCCCAACTGCCGCCGAAGCCATCGGACCAGAGATCGGCTTCGACGTACTGAAGCACGCCGTCGAAGTAACGAACGGGGAAAGCACTCACGCCGCTAGGCACGCCACCGCTCGGGGAACTGGCCAACACGACGTCATCACCTCGGCGGCCCAATAATATGAGGTAAAGTCTGTTCCACCCCGACAGGACCACCGCTCGGCATCGGCAGTGTTTGCGCGCCATTCTTTTTTGATCTGGTCGAATTTGGCTTTTGTAGCATCCGCAATCGATGTCATTTCAACCGGCTTGACTTGCGGGCAACTGACGCATCCGCAATCGCACGTCCGCGTGACGTTCACTTCAAAAGGAAGTGCGGGCGGCTTGTCGAGAATCGTGACGTCGGCGTACGATGCCGCCGGATCGATGGTGTAGGTCGTATTCGCGACGAGCTTCAATCGAGCAATTTCCTCAGTTTCTGGATCGTTGTCCAGAACGGGAATGAGCTTGACTTCGATGAATCTCTGCCCCGCCGGGAACGTGATCGTTCCCGAAGAGGACATCGAACCGACGCTCGACGCGACCGAGTAATCGGTGCCAAATGTCGCCGGTTTGGCCACACTCGGATCGAACGCATAACTCACCGTCAACGATTGCGGCAGGTTGACGTCGTTACGCATCAGGCGGTACAGGCCGGTACTGGCCAATACTTCGGTTGCGGTCGGGTCGGGCGCGACGATCGAAACTTGCGGTTTCGGAGCGGGCGTAGTGTCGGAGATGCCGTAGTTGACAAACGTCTCGTTATTGGTGTAGCCACCGCGAATCGGACTAATGTTTTGGCCGTTAGGTATCAACGCAAAATCGACGTTTTCACCACCATTTTCGTAAATATCATCCGCCAAAGTCGTGATGAGAACCTCATAACCATCGACGTAAATCATGCTCGATCCGAGCGGTGGCAACACCACACTCGGGGCTTGTTTGGTTGCGGTGTAGTCGACGCCCTGGCGTGCGGTGCCGCCGAGCACGAAGTCGGGAATCGCCGGCGGCGTCGGGATTGACTGCGGCGGTGGACCGGTTGGATATGTCATGTAACGGCTCACGACAAACCGCCCCGTCCCGCCGCCCTCGGGGAGCAAATTTCCCGGAATATCGATTTGTCGAAACACGTTGATCCACGGCCCTGGCCCCCCCACTCCGACCACCTGAACCGTGTTACTCGGTGTACCCACTCACCCAAGGCGTGCCGTCGGGATCCATCAGACTCGCGATAGCCATGCCATTGGGTCGTGCAATCAAACTAGCGGTGACTCCCGACCGGTCGTCGGCCATCCCTGCATAAAAACTGCGGAGCATCTGGCCACCTGACCCATCGATCACCTCGACGTGCGGCGCACCTCCGGTACCCGCGCCCGTGACCAGATCGGCCACGCCATCGCCATTCCAATCGCCTGCCGAGATATTCACACCACCTCGGAACGCCGTGTCGTAGGCCATCTGGTTCAAAACGATTTCACCCGAACCGACATCGAAGCCGCGAACGTGTGGGCCGCCGCCCATACCGGCACCCGTGAACACCGTTGCCGAACCATCGGCACGTTGGCCGAGCGCGACGCGCACGCCACCCGTGAAATTCGCGTCATAAGCGTAGAAACTCGCGCGTTCTTTACCCTGTGCCGTGAACACGCGAACGTGCGGCCCGCCACCTTCCTCGGCTCCCGTCGCAATACCGACCTCGCCGTTGCCGATCGGACCCGCGGCGATGTTCAATCCCCCCGCGAAACGTGGGATCGTACGCAAAGAAACTCGCCAATTCGCCGCCGGATGCCCCATCGAAGACACGGACGCGCGGCCCGCCACCCGGCCCTGCGGCCGCAACGATGTCGGAAATGCCATCGCCGTTCAAGTCCGCAAGCGCCGTACGGACTCCGCCCGTGAAAGTCGGATCGAACGCCAATAACGATCGGACTTCTACGCCATCGGCGTCGAAGACGCGCACTACGGGAGCCACGCCGATTCCCGCACCGATTGCAAACGCAGGCGTTCCGGCTGGCAACGCACGATCTTCGAGTTGTTCGACCGCCGTCTGAAAGAAGGGCGACCGCAAAGACCAGTTCGTCCGATAACCCATCAGGTTATCCCAAAACCGTTCGGTTCTGCCGAGCGCGCGGGAGAGGCGACGCATGGAAGAGACTCCATTGTGAGTAGTTCGTGTAAAACGAAACCGACCGTCCGCCGAACAAAGCAAAAACCGCTTGAAATTCAAACGTACCGTAGTGGTCGCAGGCGAATTTGAAGCAGTCTCTCATGATTTTGACGGGTTGCAATCGAATAATCCGAAAATTCTTATTAAGCTGCGTCTGCGGAGAGTTTTGATTATGTTTGATAGACTAAAATGCACCAGTTCCAAACGCGATGTCCGTAGCAACGAATTCGTATCATTTCCGGGAAACACCAGGATTTTCTGCCATGACAATTCCCGATCCCGCCCTCTGCATCGTTCTCGTTCCCGTTGGCGGCGCGATCGAGCCAGGGTGCGAGGATGCGCTGAAAGCACTCGAAAGCAAGGGGTATCCGGTGCGGCGCGTCCGCGGCTACTCGGCGATCGATGCGGCGCGATGCCAGATGGCGACCGATGCGCTCGGCGACGGGTTCGACGAACTGATGTGGATCGATTCGGACGTCGACTTCGATCCGAACGACGTCGACAAACTCCGTTCGCACGGTCGGCCGATGGCGTGCGGTCTGTACCCGAAGAAGGGCCAGCGACAGTTCGCCAACTCGTTTTTACCTGGCACGCCGCACGTTCGGTTCGGGGTGCATGGTAGCCTCATCGACATCCTTTATTGCGGTTTCGGCTTCACGCACGTCCGTCGCGAGGTGTTCGACGCGATGCGGGTACGCCTCAATCTCATCGAGTGCAATCGCGGGTTTCGCAAACCGCTCGTACCGTATTTTTCGCCGCTGGTGGCAAGTGATGGTCGCGGCGAGCCGTGGTATCTGAACGAGGATTTTGCCTTCTGCGAACGCGTCCGGCAGAGCGGCTACGTCGCGCAGGCCGACACCACGATCCGGCTCTGGCACGTCGGCACGTTTCGCTACAGTTGGGAAGATGCGGGCAGGGATGCCGAGCGTTTTGCCGACTACACGTTCCACCTGAGCGATGCCGACAAACGCACGCCAACCCCGGTTGTGGCGAAGGCTCCAGCGGCGACCGGCTACTCCGAAGACTGGTTCTCCAAGAGCGTTGCGACCTGGCACGAATTGCTGAAGCACTTGAAAAACAGCGAATGTCGCGTCCTCGAGATCGGTGTCTTCGAGGGCAGAAGCACGCAATGGCTCATGGAAAACGTGCTGACACACCCCGCTTCGACGCTGACGTATATCGACACGTTCGCGGGCGGAGCCGAGCACACGGGGTTCAATCTTGACGATCTCGAATCGCGGTTCCTGGCCAACACCGCGCCATACCGCAACCAGTTGATCGCCCGAAAGGGTCGCAGCGACGCGATGCTCCGGGACTTGCCGCACGATCATTTCGACTTCGTCAGCATCGACGGTTCGCACGAAGCCGCCGATGTGCTGTCCGACGCGGTCCTGAGTTGGCCATTGCTGAAAACAGGCGGACTGATCTGTTTCGACGACTACGAATGGTGGATCGACCCCGCTCCCGAACGCAGCCCTAAACTCGCGATCGATTCCTTTCTCAGCGTGATGCGAAGCCAGTGCGAAGTCGTACGCAAGGGCTACCAGGTCTGGGTGCGGAAGCGGGGGTGACTGCGGCCGTCTCGACGGCCCGGTTCCGGTCGCGCGGAGTTGAGCGTCCGTG
>JANXNT010000367.1 GCA_025353985.1 Limnoglobus sp. | reverse complement strand
TTCGGCCGTAGAGCTTGTTGAACATTTGGTACGGGTCGTCGATCGGCGCGATCGGTTTGTTCGGCCCCGCGTACACCATGCGGGTCCAGGTGTCGGCGCGTTCGGGTACCAGCACGCCGAATTCGAGGCTGCCGAATCGGGTTTTCGTGGCGGCATCTTTTTGCAGGTAGCCGCGAATCTCCTGATCGATCGAGTGCCCTTTTGACCAGCCGGCAGGGGTATCCGAGCCGCCCTGGATGTTGCCGGGGAACAGTTCGACGCCCGTAAGGAGGCAACCGATGCCGCGCATGTGGCCATCGCCGTCGCCGCGGATTTTGTCCGATAGGCCGTGTAGGAACAACGATTGTTTCTTGAATGGCTCGAGTGCCGCGACTGAGGGTTTCAGTTTGAAATCGGCACCGGTTTCGTCGGGCCAAAAGTTCCACGGCACGACGCCGTTGGGGCTGAACATAATCACTAGGCGCTGTTTGCGTTTCGCCTGATTCGCGAAGCCAAGGCTGGGCAGGTTGAGTACGAACGGCATCGCGGCGGCCGACAGGCCGAGCGTGCGGAAGAAATCGCGTCGCGTTTGCGATAGCATCGTTTCACCTTTTAAGCTAACCCTGCCACTTTTCAAAACCTCTACTTCGACATACTCACAACGCTCGATCGATCTTGCAACGCGGCGGCTAACGTAATCTCCACCGCCAGTTGTCGCATATTGTAGCCGCTCTTTGCGAAGGCAGCATTCAATTCTGCGGTGCGATTCGCACCGTAAGCGCGAACCGATTGCTGGACGAGGTGGTGAAACATTTGTTCCACGAACGCCCGGTGGACATCGTCGCTTTGTGCCAGGAACTTTGCCAGTTCTTTCGCGCCGTTAAAGGTCGTCGTCTCACCGGATCGTGTTTTGTAGCTACCGTTCGCATCGACCGGCTTGTTATTATCCTTCTCGCGAAACCGCCCCACGGCATCGTAGTTTTCGAGCGCAAACCCCAGCGCGTTAATCACGGTGTGGCAGGTCTGGCAGTTCGCGCCCTTCGTTTGTAATAGCACGCGTTCGCGGGTCGAGAGCGTCGGGTGCAGTTCGGCGGCCAACGGCGTGAATGCTTCTTGTGGCGGTTTCAGGCCGGTGCCGAGGACGCCTTTCGCCAGGAACACGCCGCGATGGATCGGCGAGGTTTCCGATGTGTATGCGAATGTCGCCAACAGGAATGGGTGCGTCAGTACGCCGCTGCGTTTCGCTTTCTCGAACGGGACTTTCTGGAACGCCGCATTCGTCGGCAGATCGACGCCGTAGAACTTCGCCAACCGCCCGTTCATGTACATTTCGTCGCCGAGCAATAGTTCGCGAAAGTCGGACGACTTCGACCAAACCGCATCGTCGAGCGAGAGTTCGAGCGATGTGCGCAGGTCGCCGATGAATGCCTCGTCGAAGCCGGGGAACTTCTTCAGATCCTTCGTGGCATCGCGGGCGTGATCGGTCTTCAGCCAGTGGTGCAGGAACCCGTTGAGCCGTGCTTTCGTCCGCGTGTCGTTCATCATCCGGTCGGCGATGTGGCCACGAATTTGTTCGGGTGTCGCCAACTTCCCCGCATCGGCGAGCGCCAGCAATTCTGCATCGGGAATCGAGTCCCAAAGCGAGAACGCCATGCGTGCGGCGACATCGTGCTGCCGCGTGCCACTCACTTCGCGAAAGAGGAATCGCGGCGACTTCAAAATGAGCAACACCGCACGTTTGGTAGCCATTTGCAGGTCCGTTGTCGCGGCGAGTGGCTTCGTAATGTAAATCGCTTCGAGGTCGGGCGTGAGTGGCTTGCGGAACGCGAGTTTGGCGAATTGCTTCAGGAATGTCGCCAACTTCTCGCTGCGCTTTTCGTCTTTGTCGGACGTCTTTGCGAACTCGCCATAACGCACCGATACGTACTCCGCCGCATCGAGTGCGGCATCGGTTGTGGCGATGTCCCATGCTTTCGAAACCGTCGTGCCACGCTCCCAGCCGTAGCTGCGGTCGTCGGGAGGGAACTTCGTTTCGACGATGTACGATTCCGGCGACCACTGCGGCGACAAATTCCGCGACGGGATGAGTTCGACCGACCCATGCGGTGGCAGCCATAGCAGTGACACTGATGCCGGTATCGGCTTCGGCGTCTTGTCTTTCACGCCCTGAAGTGCCTTCGAAAACTCCAGCCGGATCGGGTATACCCGCCCACCCAGAAGCGTAATCGTCGCCTTGTACTCGTTGTCGTTGCCCGATTTCACGTAGCCATCGGCGATCGGTTTCTTGTTGTCGTTCACCCACAACCGTACCGATTGATCGCTGCGAACGACGAAGGTGTAGTCGCCGGTTTCGGCTGCGAAAATACTGCCGCTCCA
>JANXNT010000934.1 GCA_025353985.1 Limnoglobus sp. | reverse complement strand
GTTGACCGGCGAGCTTCACTTCCACCGGCTTGCGACGCAGGCTGTGGCTCGGGTAAATCGGGTGCCAATGATCGAGCATTCCCATCCGAATCGATCCCCCAAAAGATTCGTTCCGCGAAAAACTTTCACCGTCAATACCGCGATTCGTTTCGTTTGTCGAGGCGTTCCGTATAAGATTCTCGCATGTTCACCGGACTCATTCAATCGCTCGGCCGCATTACCGCCATCGCAGACGATGGCCACGGCGGCCGCGTGCTCCGAATTGCGGAGCCATCGTTCGCCCCAAACCTCGTGTTCGGCGAGAGTATCGCCGTCAACGGCGTCTGTCTCACCGTCGTCGAGCACGACGACAAATCGTTCCGTTTCCAGGCCGGCCCGGAGACGCTTCAGAAAACGAATCTCGGCGAGTTAGTATTAGACAACCGCGTGAATTTGGAGCGAGCTTTGCGCGTCGGCGACTCGTTGGGTGGGCATTTTGTTACTGGGCACGTCGATGCCGTGGGCACGATTGCCGAACGCACGCAGAGCGGCGAATGGGAGACGATTGCCTTCGATTGCCCGAAGTCGCTCGACGAATTAATGGTGACGAAAGGCTCGATTGCGATCGACGGCATCAGCCTCACGCTCGTCGATGTGACACGCGGTCGATTCACGGTGATGCTCATCCCGCACACGCTCGCGCACACCACTTTGGGCTTCAAACCGGTCGGTGCGACGGTCAACTTGGAAGCCGATCTTCTGGCGAAACACGTGCAAAAACTGTTCAAGAGTCTCAGTATCACTATCTAAATCGGATATGAGAAAAGACGAGCCGGAAGAAATCGAATCGAACGTCCCGTCGCCACGGCAGACGTTGTCGTACCTGAACCGCCTGTTTTCCGCGCACGGACTCGAAGCGAAGAGCAAGCTCGGCCAGAACTTCTTGATCGACATCAACCTCGTCGATCTGATCGTTCGCGAAGGCGATCTCGGGCCGGAGGATGCCGTTCTCGAAGTCGGCACGGGCACCGGGTCGCTGACCGCGAAACTCGCCGAACGCTCGGGTGCAGTCGTGAGTATCGAGATTGATTCGAGCCTCGCCCCGGTCGCCCGGCAGATCGTCGGCATTCGGCCAAACGTCACGTTCATTCACGGCGATTGCCTCGAGCGAAAGAGCCTGTTGAACCCCGACATGCTCGCCGCGTGGGAAGCCGCGATGGCGAAGCAAGGCTGCACGAGCCGCAAGCTGATCGCCAACTTGCCGTACGTGATCGCCACCCCGCTAATCAGCAATTTGCTCGTCGATGGGCCGAACATCGAGCGCATGGTCGTGATGGTGCAATGGGAGATCGCCGAACGGTTACGCGCCTCAGTGAGCACGAAAGATTACAACGCGCTCAGCGTCTTGGTGCAAAGCATCGCCGACGTGGAAACGATCCGAAAAGTGTTGCCGGGGAACTTCTACCCGAGGCCGAAAGTCGACTCGGCAATCGTGCGGATCATCCCGAATGCTGCAAAGCGAAAACTCGTCGGCGACGTGCCCAAGTTCCGTGCATTCTTGCGCGATTTGTATATTCACCGGCGCAAGAATCTACGTTCCGCGCTCGCCGGTTCGCCCCGCGGCCGCCGCGAAAAACCCGACGTTGACGCCAAGCTCAAGGCACTCGACATCGACGGTACCCTACGAGCCGAATCGCTCGACATCCCGCAACACCTGCGACTAGCCGAGGTGTTTGGGTAACATTTGTGTTGACGATCAACACGCGAAATGCCACGATACATCTCAATTGATACGAGGTGTGTTGAATGGCTATCCCAAGTTCGAGCGATGCACGTCTTTACCGTCGCTGTGCTTTGCTTCGATATGGAGAAGCGGAAGTTCTACTGAAAGCGGACTACACAACGGGAGCCGTGTATCTTGCTGGATATGGGATCGAGTGCATCCTGAAAGCGTTGGTAATCATGTCTGTCGCTGTAGGGGACCGACATGAAACACTCAAGTTGTTCAGAGGTAGCAAGGCGCACGAATACGAGTGGCTTTGAAGCCTATACTTAACTAACGGTGGTTCGCGGTTTCCACGTGAAATCACCCAACACTTCACCCTTGTAAACGACTGGTCAACGGATATTCGCTACACGCCA
>JANXNT010000901.1 GCA_025353985.1 Limnoglobus sp. | reverse complement strand
CGATGAAGGCGAAAGCGACGCTGTTCGCCCCCGCCACGGCGATCCGCTGGAAGACTGGCAGCGGAGGCGAATCGCCTTATAGCAGCAGCGATCGAAGGTTTGTTGGCCAGAATCCGCGTAGCGGCGCGACGATCGAATACCTGCTGACGAAACCGGCAGAGAAGCTGACGATCAAGGTCGTCGATGTGAATGGCAAGAGCATTATCGACTTCCCGAAAGCCGAAAAAACTGCTGATTATCACCGCGTCGTGTGGCCCGTTGGGCCGGGTAGTCGCGGCGCGATTGGCACCTACCGCGTCGTGCTCAATGTCGATGGCCAGGAGTACACGCAACCGCTGCAAGTCGAACTCGATCCGAACGCTTCGAAGGACTTAATCACGATCGAAGCCGAAGACGACACCCCTGCCCCGGTGAACCCGAACAAGCCGATGAAGATCCCCGCTGTGATCGACGATTGACCGTTTTTGGCCTCTCATGATCGACGTAAGTCCGAATTGCGAACACTCCAAAACTGGTTTTTGGGGTGTTTTTTCGTCTCAAAACGCCACTTTTTGATCGGCTTTCGCTGATTTGTTTCGGGGATTTTTGCCGTAACGGAGCCTGCCGTTGTGGGTTACGTCGAGGCTCATGCGATTGGCACTCGCCGCAAGTAGCGCCTTTTTTGGGTCATTATGCGACCGAAAATCGACCGTGCGCGCCTTTTCTATGTCATTTGCGCGCACTTTTGGGTCATTTGCGCGCACTTTTGGGTACGTCCGTGACACACAGTGAATTCTGACTTACGTCAAATCGTCTAGAACTTATTGACTTTCGGAAATCGTGTGGGAGCAGCCATTTTTGGCGATCCGTCACTTCGCGTTTCTCTGAACGAGTGCGACAATATCTTCGGCGGACAGCGTGCGTTTATAGATGCGAATTTCGTCGAAGGAGCCGATGAATGGTTTGCCTTGCAGGTGGTTGCTGACTCCCAGCGAGAATTTATCGCTGCCGCTGTTGGCGGGGCCGGTGCCGGTGGCGGCGATGGTACCATCAATGTAAAGCGACATGGCGCGTTTGCCGCCGGTTTCGTCCCAGCCGAAGGCGACGTGGTGCCATTTGCCGTCGTCCAAACGCGGTCCTTTCGAGGCGGATGTGCCCCAACCACCTAAATTGATGTGCGGGTGGC
>JANXNT010000872.1 GCA_025353985.1 Limnoglobus sp. | reverse complement strand
TACCCCGTGAACGGTTACCTTATACGCTGACGGGTACCCAACTCAACGTCGCGCGACTCGTCGATGCAAAATATCAATTTTTCAACACCGAAGACTTCGAACTGAGTGGCGGAACCAAGTCCGATACTGTACTGCTCGATGGTGTCTCGAACGCGTTGTCGCTTACGATCAGTGGCGGCGATCCGATGATGGGCTTCGGATCGCTGGATCGCGTACGATTGATTTCGGGGGCTACGAAAGACCCTACGTTGATTTATGTGGAGCAATTCGATGTAGTGGGTGGTACATTATCGGTCATCGACCGCGAATTGGCCATCGATATTTTCAACCTGACGGGCGGCACGCTCGACGGGAAGGGGACTTTAACGATCAACAAGTCGGCGACCTGGACTGCGGGCACGATGACCGGCACGGGGAAAACGGTCAACACACACGGCTCGATTCTCGAAATTCTTGGTTCCGATCCCAAAACGCTCACAGCGCGTACGCTTCAGAACTTGGGTAAGATCCGTTGGACCGAGGCTGAGATTTTTGGGGATACAGGTACGATTGATACGATGTTTTATGGGGAATTCGCGGCATCAGGAATTTTCCACGGCACGCTCGTCGATAATTCGGAATTCACCTCGGGTACGAATGGAACCGCTGGCACGTTTTCGATATCTGGCGCATACACGCAATCTTCTTCACATAATGAGTTTTTCCACGTCGATCTTCTGACTCCACAGAATTCGGATCTTCTAAATGTTTCGGGCGTGATATCCCTCGACGGCAGCTTGATACTGAACGGACTACTTGGGTTCCACGGTAGCCAATTCATGCTCATCAACAATACGGGCCTCGGTGCCATTAATGGCACTTTTTTGGGGTTACCAGAAGGTAGTTCTGTATCCGTAGGCACCGCGACATACATAATTTCATATGTTGGCGGTGACGGAAACGATGTCGTGATTACTGGCGGAGAACCGCCACCACCATACGTTCCGCCGCCACCACCATACGTTCCACCACCGGGTGAAGGTTCAGGTGGTGACGACGATCAAGAGGATCCTCCCGGCGATGTGCCGCCGCCATAATCTGTGTTGACGTACCGGGGTGCAGTTTGGGTTGAGAAAATGCTGCGAAGTGGAGAAATTGACGCCGCTCACACGGCTTTTAGGATTTGCGATCAATCGGACTTACGTCGATTGTGAGTACGAGATTACGCCTCGTTTAGCACCTTCAACAGCTCTGCGTGCATCTGGCCGTTTGTGGCGACGAGGTCCATGCGGAACGGGTCGAATGGCGAGCCATCTGCTGCCGTTAGCGTGCCGCCTGCTTCTTGCACTAATAGTGCGCCTGGCACCACGTCCCACGGCCAATTGTCGTAGCACCAGTAGCCATCGAATCGCCCCGCTGCCACGTAGGCCATGTTGATCGCCGTCGAACCCGTTCGCCGCAGCGATTGCGAATGGGCGGAGACGCGCTTCCATTTTTCCAGGTTTTTCAGCTGTTTCTGATAGTCCGTGGGAAAGCCCGTCGAAAGCAGACCATCGTGAATGGTGGCAATCGTGCTGACGCGCATCGGCTCGCCGTTCAGGAACGCGCCGCCGCCTTTGGTGGCCGTGAACAGCTCGTTGAGGCGCGGATCAAACGTCACGCCGACAACGATTTCGCCATCGACAACGAGGCCGACGTTCACGCAGTACGCGGGGACATCGTGCGCGTAGTTGCCGGTGCCATCGAGCGGATCGACGATCCAGACGGGCGGCGAACCCGCCACGGGCCGCATTCCGGCGAGTGGCTTGCCGACGCAATCTTCCTCGCCGAGGAACTGATGCTCCGGGAATCGACCGAGGAGATACTGCGAAATGGCTTTCTGCGAAGCAATGTCGGCATCGGTGACGAGGTCCGCACGGGACTTCTCGCGTACGGAGAAGCGATTCCGCCAGCCTTCGAGTTCGGCGGCCCCCCGACGCGCGGCTTCCACGGCGGCATCGAGCCAAACGGGCAAGAGTGTGTTGTTCATGCGGCTATGATACGTTTCGCAGTGAAACGGGAACGCGAGTGTAAAGAGTTCGCAACTTTGTGGCCCCGGCAATTTTTTTGTTCTAGGCTCAACCATCGTCTGCGTTTTTGACCGTCCAACGTGAGGAAGGACCACCCATGGCCACCGATTTGCAAACGGCCCCCGTTTTGCCTGCCGTTTCGACTTTACCAACACCAACGGCTCCGGCGACCGATGACATCGGCTTCGATCGCGACCTTGTGATGATGCTTGCGAAAGTGCCACTGACGGCGATTCTTTGGACGGTTGCGGCGTACATCGGCCACCTGATTTGGGCCGCGTGTGCTTCACCTGCGGTTGAGGGTGCGGAAGTCGCGGTCAATTACGGTTCGATCGTCGTCATTTGTATCGGCATGGTTCTGGCCGCCGTTATCGACGGTTACGCCTTCAAGGTGCCAAACTGGCTGACGCTATCGCTGGTTGTGGCGGGTTGGTATCTCGGTTTGTTGCACACGTGCGGCGTGATGGTCGATGCGGGCCAAGGCGGCATCGGGCAGGCTTTGCTCGGTACGCTCATCGGGTTCGCCGTGCTGTTCCCCGCGCTTGCGATCGGCGGCATGGGCGAAGGCGACGTGAAAATGACGATGGGCTTCGGGGCATGGATGGGTGCGTTCTTCGGCGACGGCAGCGCGTTCGGCATGAGCGGCGCGGCGATGATCTGGTGGTCGTTCGCTCTGGGCGTAATGATCGGCGGCGTGTTCGGGTTGGTTATCATGGTGTGTCGCCGTCAGTTCGAAAATAACGGTCGAAACTTCCGTGAGATCCTGACGGACCTGCAAACACTCGTAACTCACGGCCCGGAGAAAGCAGCGGCCCGCGCGAATTCGCGCCGCAAGGAATGGGTGCGTCTGCCGTACGGCGTGCCCCTGTGCGTGGGGTTCCTGGCTTACTTGTACTTCCGGCTGGTTTACGCGGTGTAATGCAGGAAATCGAGCGAAAATTCGCGAGAACATCCGGGGCGGCCAGTCGATATTGTTTCGACCGGCCGCCCCGGTGCGTTTGGTAGATCGCATAAGTTTGGCAAAGTCCGCATTATCCGCAATTGCGGAAATACTGAAGGAAGCTACCCAGACTGGTCGAATGAAGGGGTGTGGGAAACAAAACGCTACGAGAAAGTAACCGGATCAGCCGGGAAATGACGATTCAGACGGCTCTGTGCTTGCGATCCTTCAGATGCGCTCTAGGTTTGTTCAACTCGAACCGGAACCGTACCGAGGGGTCGGCCGCGAATGATTCGCGGATGGTGCCATCTTGATGATGGCGAAACTGATAGGGCCGGTGTTTACCGTCCGCCAGCTTCTGTCAGTCTTAGCGGGTTTCGGATCGTACATACACAACAGCCAGCAGGAAGGTGACCTTCCCACTGGCGGCTGCCTGTGGAACTTCCTCCTCCCCTCGTGAGGTCGTTCGGCCGCTTATCAAGCGGCATCCAGCAGCTAAGAGTTTCACAACCTGATTCGAGGGGCGGTTTATGAAGCAGAAGAATTTAATTCTCATGGTCGTCGCAGTCGGATGCGGTCTCATCGCCGCCTTCCTGACTTCGCAAGTGAGTGGTCGGCAAAAACCCGACGCGCAGTTGGCAGAGATCATCGTGGCAGCCAAAGAGCTGACGCCCGGTACGAAGTTCACGAAAGATTCGATCAAGGATCAGTTGAAGCGGAAGAAAGTCAACGTCGCAGACGTGCCGCAGAACGCGGTAATGGAAGAAGCGGAACTCGAAGAAAAGACGCTCATTCGCTCGCTGCGGGCCGACGACGTTCTCACCACGACCGACACCGGGAAGTTTCGGCTAATGGAAGCGCCCCCCGGCTACAGCATGGTGGGGATCAAGCTCCCGATCGACAAGTTCACGCAGTTCGTCAAGCCGACGAGCCGCGTCGACCTGCTCGGAACGCTAACCTCGCACTCAGGGAAAGTCCACGGCAACGTGCTGATTCCGGACATGCTGGTAATGGCGGTCGACCTCCAGACTGTGCCAGAGTCGGCAACGCCCGATGGCAGCCGTGCGATTCAGGTGGTGACGCTGGCCGCACTGACTGACGAAGCGCGATTGATCCGGATGGCCGAAACGGCGGGCGTGCAACTGAGCTTCATCCTGCGAAGCGAAGCGACCGGCCCGAGCACGAAGCCCGCGAACTGGGACGTGAAGGAAGTCATCAAGTGGATCAATAAGTCGCTCAACGACGAACTCGACTCGCTGCCAGAATTGAAAGCGGCTCCCGTGGCCCCGACGGCACCGCAGACGACGAAGATTCCGGTACCGATCGACGATCTGCCCGCAGGTACGGAACTGACGCAACAAGTGCTGGAAAGTAAGTTCAAGACGCAAGAACACCTGACCGTGCCCGACAATGCGTTGGCGGACCTGAAGCCGTACATCGGCCAGTTCCTGCAAAAGTCCGTGTACCGCGATCAGTTCGTGCCGAAGTCGTTCGTCGGGGCGAAGAAGCCCGAAGACCCGAAGAAGCCGAAAGCCGAACCGATGGACGACGGCTCGACGCCGAAGCCCGAAGCGAAGCCGGAAGTGGAAAAGAAGCCAGAGCCGGTCGCTGAAAAGAAGAAGCCAGTGGTGGATCGTTCGTTCGTCGGCCCGAACGGCGCGAAGGTCTATCGCTACGAGAAGCAGACCGATGGCGAATGGAAGCTACTCGGCGAAGTGTTGCCGGACGGAACGGTGAATGGCGTGCAACCGCCCGCTACACCGGCCGCACCAGCACCCGCGCCGAACGGGACGCCAGAACCCCGCATCACCTGAGAGTGATGTTGTAGCGGGTATGAAAACAAACTTGCTGGGGCGCACGGATTCGCGCCCCGCAACCTGAGACATGTTCCCGACCGCTGGGAACATCGCCCGCGCCGGTTCGGCCGGGTTGGACTGGCCGAATGATTTTGAAATCGACCCAGAACATGGGCGGGGTTTTTACCCGCTGAACTTGGCGAGGAGAGGTGAAGGGATGCACCGTTTTCAATTGACGCGCCGATTATTAATCGGCAGTTTGGCCGCCGTTGTTGGATTCCAAGGAATACCAGCTGCGAAAGCTCAACCGGCAGCCGCGGCCCCCACGGCGAAGCCCTCGAATGTCCGCGTCGGGAAGACCGGCGAACTCCTGGTTCCACTCGGTGGAATCGTCGAGTTCGTCCCCAAGATTCCCGGCGAACGAACGATCAAAGATACGCTCACCGGGAACGAGCAGGTTCTGCAAACCCGGCCGAGCCAGACGAACCCGAACGGCGTGTTGCTCGTCGGCTTGAACCCCGGCGTCACGAAGCTGACGTTCACGCTCGATAACGGTGCGAAGGCCGAATTCGAAGTTGTCGTTCAGCCCGATTACGACCTGCTGAAGCGAGTGATCCAGCGAGCCGTCCCTACGGCGAGCGTGGAAGTCCTCCCCGGCGTCGGGACCGCAGTCATCCTCACCGGGTATGTGAATAAGCCGGAAGATGCCGCAATCATCGAACGCATCGCTGGCGGTGCGGTCGGGACGCCCGGAACGACGGGGCCAGGCACAGGCGGCGGGGCACCCGCAGCCGGTGGGAACGCGAACATTATCAACGCGATCCAGGTCGGCGGCGTCCAACATGTGATGATCGAAGTGGTCATCGCCCAAGTGGACCGATCCGAACTCCGCGAACGCGGTGCGGACTTCCTGCTCGGTGGGAACTCGGCTAGTTTTGGCAGCTTGTTAAGCGGTTTGTTATCACCGACGGCGGGCACGACGAACGTGTTCACCTCGAACGCGAACATTCGATTGGCCATCGCACCCGCCCAGTTGTTCGTGGCCTTGCGGGCCTTGCGAACCGAAGGCTTGGCGAAGTTCCTTTCGGAACCGAAAGTGACGACGCAATCGGGCCGACCCGCGTTCATCCGCTCGGGTGGCCAACAGGCCGTCTTGAGTGCGACCGGCGGGGGCCTCGGTAGCATCAGCGTGACGCTCGAACCGGTCGGCACGCAGTTGGAAGTTCTGCCGATCGTGTACGGGAACGGCAAGATTTACCTCGAAGTGAACCCGACGATTCGGGCACGCAACGACGGGGCCGGTATCCAGACGACCGCAGGCTTCTCGCCCGGCTTCACCGAGCAAACGACACGGGCTTCGGTGATGCTCGAAAGCGGCCAGACCTTTGCGATCGGTGGCTTGCTCGAAACGACGACGCAGGCGATCAACAACAAGGTTCCGTTCGTGGGCGACATTCCCTTCATTGGGACCGCGTTCAGCAACATTCGGTACGACGAACGGGAACGGGAACTGATCGTGATGGTGACGCCACGGTTGGTCGATCCGCTCGATTGCAACCAGGTGCCGAAACGGGTTCCTGGCCGCGAAACCCGCAGCTCGGACGATTACGAGCTATACCTTGAAGGCCTGATCGAGGCACCGCGTGGCCAACGCCAAGTGTGGAACGGCCGCTGCTACAACGCCGCCTACAAGTGCGACCCGACCTACGGCACCTACCCCTGCAAAGGCAACGTGTGCAATGGGTCGAACGGCACCGGGGCCGCGGGCTGCTCGACGACGGGGATTCTGACGGGTAACGGCGGGGCGACGGCGTTCCCCTCCGCACTGCCTGCGGCGATGCGATCGATGCCGACCACGAGCATCGTGCCGACCGCGATGACGAACTACGGGACGGAGATTCCGACCGGCCGCCAGGTCGAAACCGCCTTGCCCGAACCGCTGCCGATACCGTTAGCCGAGCCGACCGGTGCCCCACTGGCCCCCGTCGTACCGGTGAACATCCCGAGTATCCGCTAAGCGACGCGATTGTAATGTGAAAAGCCGATCCCTTGCGAAAGCGGGGATCGGCGGCTTGTCGCACCCACCGGGTGCGAATGATTGGACAGCGACCTCCGAGTAACGCGGTAACCGTCATGCAACGAATTGCCATCGTAGACCCGAACGAAGCGACGCGGGAATCCCTCCGGGGCTTCCTACTCAGCGTGGATTTCGTTTGGCTCGAAGCCGAATGTGCCCGCTACGAATACTTCTTCGACGTGATTCACGCGTCGAAAGACTCGATGCCCGACCTCGCCATCGTCCACCTCGATTCGGACAAACAACGCGCACTCCAGATGATCGGCGAGATTTCGGTCAAGTACCCGAAACTCCAGATCCTGACGATCAGCAAAGACCACCAAGCGCTCTTACTATCCCTGCAACGCGGGGCGAAATACTTCCTGACCGATCCCGTTGTGCTCGAAGATTTGCTCTCGGCACTCCAGCGATCCGTCGGCGAATCGGCTAGTAACAACGGCGACTCTGGCATTGGCTCGCAAGGATCCGGCGGGTTTGCCCGGCAAGTGACGCAGTCGTCGGTCATCGCGATTCTCGGCTCGCGCGGCGGTGTCGGCACCACCAGCCTTGCCGTGAATCTGGCTGCCACGCTCGCCACAGAACCGGAAAACAAAGAACGAGTCGCCCTCATCGACCTCGACCTCGCCATGGGCGACGCCGACATCGCGATCGAAGTCGACGGGATGGATAACATCTCGATCGCCGATCTCGCTCGAAACATCGAACGCCTCGACATGAACTTCCTGAAACGCGCACTAGTCAAACACGCGCCGACGGGACTGTCGATCTTGCGTCACCCGCTCGAAATTCAAGACATGGCGGTGATTCACGAGTCGCACGTCGAGCGCATCGTGAACCTGCTCAAGATCAGCTACTCGCACTTGATTTTGGACCTCAGCAAGTCGCTCTTGCCGACGGACCTCATGGGCCTGCGGCTCGCGGATACGATCCTACTCGTCGCGCAACTCGAACTCAGCAGCCTGCGGAACGTGGTGCGCCTGATGCACCTTCTGAACAACACGCAAGAAAACCTGGGCGATCGCGTCAAGGTCATCGTCAACCGAGTCGGTTCGGAAGCGGTCGAAGAAGGCATCAGCCTCAAGAAGGCCGAAGAAGTCATCGGTAAGGCGTTCTACTGGCAGATCCCGAACGACTCGAAGGCAGTGATGGCCGCACGAGTGGCGGGGCAGCCGCTCGTGAAAGCGAACCCGAAGTGCCGGGCGCAACAGAGTATTTACGGGCTGGCCCAGTCGCTCAGCGGTAAGCCGATGGCTGTCGGCACCGACGTGAAGAAGTCGCCGTGGAGTTTGTTTGGCAAGCGATGATCGAGATTGACACCAAGGATATAAGCTATGTCGCGGTTACAGCAAGGTATCTCGAAACTCAACAGCCTGAGCAATCAGGGCACGGGCGGCCTCGCGGGCCTTTCGCGGCTCTCTAGCCCGAGCTTCGGAGGCACCAGCCCCGGTAGCGGGGCTCCCTACGACCGCTCCACAGCCGTCTACGACATCTCCGCGGCGATGGTCTATCTGCCCGACGGCACCAAGCT
>JANXNT010000812.1 GCA_025353985.1 Limnoglobus sp. | reverse complement strand
CGGCGAAGCGGGTCGATATTGCGTACGTGGATAATCGGGTGGGGACGCTGACGCGGTACGCGGATCTGTCGGGCACGCAGTTGGTGGCGATGAGCACATTCAGCAACTCGGGCAGCCATATCAGCGGCATTTCGCACGCGCAAGGCGCGACCGTCCTGGCATCGCTCGGCTACACGTACAACGCGGCCGGGCTGGTGAGTTCGGTGACAACCGACACGAATACGGCCGCGTACTCGTACGACGCCACGGGTCAAGTGGTGGGCGTGGATAACAGCACATTGCCCGATGAAGGCCATCAATACGATGCGAACGGGAATCGTACAGGGACGGGGTATGCGGTGGGTGCGGGCAACCGGCAACTGAGCGATCCGCGGTTCAGTTACACCTACGACGACGAAGGCAATCGCACCGCGAAAGTCGATGCCATTACGGGTGAACGCACCGAGTATGTGTGGGATGCGCGGAATCGTCTCGATGAGGTGAAAGTGGAGACTTCAAGTGGTGCGGTCGTGAAGGATGTGGATTACATCTACGATGCGCTCAATCAGAAGATTGGCAAGATCGTCAAGAATGGCAGCGGGGTCATTGTTGACGAAGAGCACTACGGCGTCGAAACGCGAACCGCGAGCCGAAGCGTGCCGGTTGCGGGAATGCTGAGTCAAGCGACGCTCGATCAAGTGAGTGTGGTGACCGACGGTGATGGCGATGTCATCGAACGCTATTTCTACGGTCCCGATGTCGATCAGGTGCTGGCCGGCGATGTCGGCGGCGCGACGCAGTGGTATCTGGGCGACCAACAGAACAGCGTCCGCACGGTGATTTCGAGTGCGGGCACGACGCTCAAGACCGTCGAATACGACGGTTTCGGCCACGTGGTGAGCGATACGGCACCATCGGTCGCGGTCCGTTTCCTGTACACGGGCCGCGAATGGGACGCCGATACGCAGTCGCAAAACAACCGCGCCCGCTGGTTCGACCCCGCCACCGGTCGCTGGCTCAGTAACGACCCGATGGGCTTCGCCGCCGGCGACGTGAACTTGCAACGCTACGTGGGCAACGGCACGCCGAATGCGACCGACCCGAGCGGGTTGTATTCACTGCCCACGATGATGGAGGAATTGCAAAAGGCAGAGCCAGATCTCTACAAACTGTTAGTTCACCTTCTCGAGCATGATGATTGGCAGATAGTCACTTCAGAAGATAACGGCACTCCGGTCCGTAGTTGGGGGCGAGGCTGGCAATACGCAACGGATCGTGGTCGGGGCTCGGCTTGGACTGAGGTGTCTCGGTGGCGCGCGAATCTCTTGAAGAGCCAAAATCATGATGTCGAGTTTGTTGATGATGAATGGATGGTCGATTTTAATACTAAAGCACTAACCATCGATTCGGCAGGTAGCAAAGGGGCGGCAAGCCGGATGGCGACGATGCTCAAATTGATGCTGGCACGCGCTGAGCAAAAAGCCGAGAAGCAAGTTACTGACGATGCGTATCTG
>JANXNT010000804.1 GCA_025353985.1 Limnoglobus sp. | reverse complement strand
CGATGACAACGCAACTTCAAAAAGCGCTAGCGAGGGAGTCGCGACGAGTCTTCGAGTCGAGACACGAAACGCTCATTCCGGGCATACGAGCCGTCGTGTTTCGCAGACTCACGACTAACCTCGATCGCAACGGGTGAATATCGTCCCTCTCGCTTTTTGAAGTATCGCAATTAAACCCAGACACTCGCTTTATAACGTTCATTGTCGAAAACCCGCCGAGCGGCATGGCGCTCGCCGACGCGTATTTGTGGAGGAAACGCTTGCGTTTCAAGACTGACGTGACTGAACTGCAATTTGGACTTACGTCGTTTCAGAACGTCCAACTCCGCAGGCCGCTGCGTACTCTTCCGGCGTGTTGATGTTGCGTAAGAATTGGAACGTCGGGTCGATGTCCGCGAGTTCGGCGGCTTCGACGATGCGCGTCGCTACGTGGTCGAATAGCCCGATGAGGCGGCGTTGGTCCGCGTTCAAGAGTGCGCGTGCGGTGTGGATAACGGACATCGAGTATGTGGCCGCCAGCGGGTGCAAGTAACCATCGACGCGGGGAACGGCGGTGACTTCGAACGCGATCATGCGGCGTATGAATGCAGGCGAGAGGAACGGCAGATCGCAACCACTGAGGTAGGCCGCATCGACGCGGCCATTTAGCGCCGCCAGCCCGGCGACCAACCCGCCGAGTGGCCCGCGATGTTCGACGTCATCGCGGACGATTTCGACATCGTGTGGCAGTGCGGGCAACACTTGCCTCGGTGCCGCCACCACGACGATTGGCTGCACGACTTCACCCAAAATGCGCACCACCCGTTGCAACAAAACCTCGTCGCCAAACGGGAGCCACGCCTTCGGTCGCCCCATCCGCAACGACTGGCCCCCGCACAGTACAATGCCGCCGATTTGCATTATTGAAAGTCTTTCACAGTACATGTCGCGGTTGTCATTTGCGCCAAAATGCTGATGGCGGCGATGGCGGCGGTTTCGATTCGCAAGATGCGTGTGCCGAGCGTGGCGGCGTGCCATCCGCGTGCGAGGGCGTCGGCAATTTCGCCATCGGTGAAGCCGCCTTCCGGGCCGATTGCCACGGCGACACTGCCACTTCGCGATGTGGTCAGTTGCGACAATGCGACTGCGCCAGGATGCATGATCACGCGCAATTCGGCATCGCTGCGGA
>JANXNT010000800.1 GCA_025353985.1 Limnoglobus sp. | reverse complement strand
CACTTGCTCCTCGGCCTCCTCCGGGAACAAGAAGGCGTGGCTGCTCAGGTTCTGATGAACCTGGGCCTCAAACTCGAAGACGTTCGCGAAGAGGTTTTGAACTTACTAGGTCACAATATGCCTAATGAAAATGAGTCGGGTGGCGGAGAACGCAGCGAACGATCCGGATCTGGCGACCGGACCTCCGGCAAGACGAAATCGAAAACGCCCGCGCTCGATAGTTTCGGTCGCGACTTGACCGAACTCGCACGCCAGGGCAAACTCGATCCGGTCATCGGCCGGACGAACGAAATCGAACGCGTGATCCAGATTCTCTCGCGTCGTCAGAAAAATAACCCCGTTTTGCTCGGCGAAGCCGGCGTCGGTAAGACTGCCATCGTCGAAGGTTTGGCACAACTGATCGTCGATGGCAACGCACCGGACTTGCTCCGCGATCGTCGCCTCGTCGTGCTCGACCTTGCCATGATGGTTGCCGGTACGAAGTATCGCGGCCAGTTCGAAGAACGCATCAAGGCCGTGATGAACGAAGTCCGTCGTGCGAAAAACACGATCTTGTTCATCGACGAACTGCACACGCTCGTCGGTGCCGGTGGTGCCGAAGGCGCAATAGACGCTAGTAACGTGCTGAAACCTGCGCTGGCTCGCGGAGAAATCCAGTGCATCGGGGCCACGACGCTCGACGAGTATCGTAAGTACATCGAGAAAGATCAAGCGCTCGCACGACGCTTCCAAGATGTGATTGTGAATCCTCCATCCGCCGACGAAGCGGTCGAGATTTTGAAGGGCTTGCGAGATCGCTACGAGGCGCACCACCGCGTGCAAATCACCGACCTCGCATTGCGAGCGGCGGTCGATTTGTCCGAACGGTACATCTCGGGCCGTTGTCTGCCAGACAAAGCGATCGACGTCATCGACGAAGCCGGTGCCCGAATTCGCCTCAAGGCGATGACGCGGCCACCGGACCTCAAAGATATCGATGTCGACATCGAAAAGCTGAACCAAGAGAAAGAATCCGCCGTTGCGGAGCAGGACTTCGAAAAAGCTGCGTCGCTGCGCGACCAAGCCGACAAGCTCAAGAAGAAGAAAGAAACCGTCACCAAGGAATGGCGCGAGAAGGCCAAAGAAACCGACGGCGTCGTCGATGAAGAAGTCGTTGCGGAAGTCGTTTCCAAGATGACCGGCGTTCCGCTGAAGAAGGTCGGCGAAGACGAAACGAACCGCCTGCTGAAGATGGAGCAAGAGCTTCACGGCGCAGTCGTTAGCCAAGATGAAGCGATCAAGGCGATCGCACGGGCGGTTCGCAAGAGCCGGGCGGGCTTCAAAGATCCGAAGCGTCCGATCGGTAGCTTTATCTTCGCCGGGCCGACGGGCGTGGGCAAAACGTTGCTCGCGAAGTCGCTGGCCAAGTTCATGTTCGGCAACGAGGAAGCCCTGATTTCCCTCGACATGAGCGAGTACCAAGAGAAGCACAACGTCAGCCGGTTGTGGGGTGCCCCTCCGGGTTACGTCGGCTTCGAAGAAGGCGGCCAGCTCACCGAGAAAATCCGCCGCAAGCCGTACAGCGTGGTGCTGCTCGACGAAATCGAGAAGGCCCACCCCGACGTCTGGAACGCACTCCTCCAGATCATGGAAGAAGGCCGCTTGACCGATAGCGTCGGTCGCGTGATCGACTTCAAAAACGCGATCTTGATCATGACGACGAACGTCGGTGCCGAGACGATCATCACCTCAGACGATCTTTCGAGCGCCTTCCTGAAGGGCCGCAAGCAAGACGAAAACGCGACGTATGCCGAGATGCAGAAGAAGCTGAAGGCACGCATGGACAAGGAATTCCGTCCGGAGTTCCTCAACCGTCTCGACGACATCATCGTGTTCCGTTCGTTGACGAAGGAAAACCTGAAGTCGATCGTCGAAATGGAATTGGCGAAGGTTGCGAAACGCCTGAAGGACAAGGCACTGTTGTTGGTCATGACCGATGTGGCCAAGGAGTTCCTGATCGCCTTCGTGGTGGTCTGCATCCTGGTCGCCGGCCTCGCCATCCTGTTCGGTTCGCCCGACGACACGCCGGTGACGGTCAAGTCCTGGTCGAACAACGACGCCGTCGGCTTCGCCACGACGGCCGCCACCGAGCTCGACGGC
>JANXNT010000353.1 GCA_025353985.1 Limnoglobus sp. | reverse complement strand
GTCTGGTGAGGTAATCGCCATTACCGGCGTCGGACCGGTGAGTACGTCGATCGCTTGGTTCGACGCATCGCGATACAGCACGAGCGGCGACACCTCGCTAACAGCTAGTCCGGCTGGGTTGTCCTTCGCGGCGGTGAGGTTCGCCTTGGCGAGCGGGCCCGCTGCCGAACCCCAGTAGTTGAACAGTGCGTTCACTTCAGTCTTGGTGTTCGCAAGCACACCAAATTTGTTGTCGACAATATTGTTGAACTGAATGAGCGCCGTGCTGGTATCGAGCGCGGCATCGGAGCCGACAACGATCGCGATACCGTTGTTGCGGAACGAATTTCCGACGATCTTTGCGGTCGATGGTTCGTCGGCGTTATTACCGTTGCCGCTCAGGTCGAAGGTCACATCGTCGACGATTTGTACGCCTGCCGAGTCGAACGTGGGATCGCTCCCGGTGTAGTTTATGAAGGTGTTTCCAGAGATCGTCACGGAACTCGATTCGATGGCTTCGATGCCGTAGTTTGCGATTCCCGGCGTCGTCAAACCCGTGAAGTCGGACTTGCTGACACTGCCCTTGGCTCCGTCGCTGAAACTGACTCCGGTACGACCGATACCCGAGAATGTCGCGCCAACGACATCGACGTTGGCCCCGGCGTTGACCGCATTTACGCCCAATCCCAGATTGATCCCGCCATTGGTGGTCGCCACATTGCGGATCGTCACGTTCGCTACGACACCGGTAGCGGTATCGTAGCGGAATGCACTCCCGGCCAAGATACCCAGCCCGCTTCGGCCGTCGTAAGTGAGTTCCGAAACGTTGACTGCGGTTCCGGGTGCGAACTGGAACACGGCACCGTCTACGGAAGTCGGCCCCACTGTGTTGCCGATGGCTTCGATCGTCGTCGAGGCTTCGCCGCTCCCGATAATATTAGCCGATTCCGTCAGCGTGATTGCACCGAATCCGGGATCGACATTGTGCGTGGCCGTCGACAAATTGATGTCGTCCGATCCGGCAGAGGCATTCGCTTTCGCAACCGCATCGAAAATCGTCGCGAACGCGTTCGTGCCAACGGTCAGACCTTTCGCTTCGTTGGGAAGGCCTACGTTGAAGTTGACGGTGCTTCCCGCAGTCGTGAACGATGGGTCGACGTAAAAGCTGGCGGGCACGTCGCGCGATTCGAGTGAAACGAAATTCAAACGCACGCTCTTCTCGCGATGGGCACGATTACGACGGGACATTAAAGAAACCTCAGTGGTGTATGCTTCGGAGGATGAAACCAACCGCGGGAGAGCTTTCGGGTCGCACAGTTCGCTTAGGCTACGCAGTCTTACATTCGTTTAGATAATAAGCAGAATCGGGTATTCACCGTCCACTTTAATTACCCAAAATTCACAGACTTCACTTATTCCAGCCACCCAAGCTAACCGATGGTTAGCAAAGGCGACGCATTCCGCATAATCGGCACAGTCGGAGAACCACGCTCGTGTGGCGAGAGATCCTGATTTTGGTTGGCCTCAGTTCGCTCGCAGGGTGCTCCCTCCAGCGGACGGCGGCGCACAACCTCGGCTTCGAACACCATCTGCGTCACGGCGACAATTCTCTGGAACGTGAGATTCGCGGCGATGCCCATGCGGCGTTGCGGCAACTTTGCGGTAAGCATAACAAGTCGTTCACCGAAGAGTACGAGTTGGGTTTCAGCGATGGGTATTTCGATTTTCTCGACCGCGGTGGCCCCGTCCAACCGCCGACACTGCCTCCGACTTCGCTGCGACGGAAGAAGTATCTGACCATTGATGGCCAGGCGAAAGTCCGTGATTATTTCCTCGGGTTCCAGTATGGCGGGCAGATCGCCGAGTCGACCGGGCGACGCGAATTCCTTACGGTGCCGATCGTGCTATCCGACTCGCCAATATTGCCGCCGCTGAACATCACGGTGATACCGTCACCGCCTGAACCGCAGCCGGAGGCGAAGCCATGATGCGGACACTCGCATTCGCGACACTCCTTTTGGCATTTGCCACGACGGGTTGTGCCTCGCTGACGAATCCCGTGGCCGATGGCGTGCCTGTCCGTCGCGTTCCGGCAGAGATTCTCGGACGCCCGAAAAGTGAACTCCAAGCGACGCCGCTGACGCTGTTGCGTCGCCCGGAACCGACGGCGTATCGACTCGACAAAGGCGACGTCCTCGCCGTGATTGCCGGCGACCTGTTCGGCCCGGAAACCGTGCAAGCCCCCGTGAGTTTCGCCGATGCCGGTGGCGGTGAATCCGCCGTCGGTTTCCCCGTGCCCGTGCGAGACGATGGCACGATCAGCTTGCCAAACGCGAAAATTCCGCCGATTGCCGTGAAGGGTAAAACTGTACCGGAAGTCGAATTGCTGGTTCGTAAGGCGATCGAAGATGATGTGAAATTGTTCCAGAAGGGGGCCGCGAAAATCAGCGTGCAACTGCAACGCCGAAGGCGGTATCAGGTGCTGGTGATTCGCGAAGATACCGTTGGCATTCCTACTACTGCCGCGGGTGGCGTTATCACAAGTGCGAACAAGCGGAACGGCGTGACGGTGTCGCTCGAAGCCTACAAAAATGATGTGCTCCGTGCGTTGAACCAGAGTGGCGGCCCGCCAGGACTCGATGCCAAAAACGAAGTGATTATCCAACGTGGGCTGTACGACCCGGCGGACCCGTTGAAAGGTGTGACGCGGATTCCGTTACGGATTTACTCTGACGAACCGCTCGCGATTTCCGAAGCAGACATTACTCTCGGCGATGGCGATGTGGTTTCGATACTCGCCCGCGATTCCGAGCAGTTTTACACCGGTGGCGTGCTCGGTTCGCGACAAGTCACGTTACCGCGCGACTACGATTTGAACGTGCTGCAAGCCATCGCGCTCGTCGGCGGGCCGCTCGTCAACGGCGGCTTCACGCAGAATGCATTCATCGCGCAATCGTTTGCGAGCGGTTTGGGTACGCCGTCGCCTGTGTTGTGTACGGTGTTGCGAAAAATGCCGAACGGCCAGCAGTTACCAATCCGCGTCGATCTCTCGCTTGCACTCAAAGATCCGCGCGAACGGATTCGCATTCTGCCAGACGACTTCCTCGTTCTGCAAGAGAAGCCCGGCGACGCCATCACGCGCTACCTGACGCAGAACTTCCGCTTCAGCACGACTGCCGAAACGATCCGCTCGGAGAACATCTCGCAAGTATTGACGGGAACAATCCCTTGAGAAAGGCTGAATACGGAAGGATGAGGGATGAGTTCCGATCAAGCGGTCGGTTCGACGGTGACGCGGAGGGGTTCGGCTCCGTCGCGTTTGCGGTCGGGGTCGGGGCCGCAACTGAGGATTTGATCCGCCTTGAGTTCGGCGAGTTCGAGTGCGCCGACCCACACAACGCAGCGGTTCTTTTCGTGGGCTTCCAACATCAGTTGCACGCACTTTTCGACTGTGAAACTGAAGACTTTTCGCAACACGCCGACGACGAACTCCATCGTGTTCACGTCGTCGTTGTGCAAGATAATCGCGTACGGCGGCTGACGTTCCGTACGCGTATCGGTGCGCTCCTCGGGCTTCGTAGTGGGATACATCGTCCCTGGCATACTCATCGGCGTGGCCTCAAATTGCGTCGGTTGACGCAGGCAATTTTACCGGATGACATCGAATCGGCAAAGGCGCAATCACACATCGCACGCCGCGATCGCTTGTTTCAGCCCGGCCAGTGGGTTTCGCGTGGGGATGAACTCGTGGCCGACGTAGCCTTCGTACTTCACTTGCACCAGTTTCTTCATCACGGCGGGGTAGTGGATTTCCTGATTCTCGTCGAGTTCGCCGCGGCCCGGATTCCCGGCGGTGTGAATGTGCCCGATCATCTCTTTGCACTCTTCGATGCGGCGAATGAGGTCGCCGTGCATGATCTGCACGTGGTAAATGTCGAACAGCAATTTCACCCGTGGCGAACCGACTTTCCGAATGATCGACATCACCCAATCGAGATCGTCGCCCTGATAGCCGGGGTGGCCGGTCATCGGGTCCGAACCGTCGCGGCTGTTCAAGTGTTCGATACAAAGCGTAATGCCCGCTTTCTCGGCGTGCCCCGCAACGAGTTGAATCCCTTCGAAGCAGTTCTTGAAGGCATCGTCGCGGGAAATCTCGCCGCTCTTCGGGTCTTCGGGTTTGTTCCACTTCATGCCGACGAAACCGATGACGCTCGGGAACTTCGCCTCAGCACACGCATCGATGACCGATTTGGTCTTTGTGACAAGTTCATCGCGGTGTGCGAGGTTATTGAAGCCGCGCGGAAAGCCCATGCCGTTCGAGGTGATGGCACTCACGAGCCCATGCTTCTTCAGTGTGGGGAAGTCACTCGGCATCGCGAGTTCGACCGATGGCACGCCGAGCGATTTGGCGACTTCGCAGACCTTCTCGAAGCTCCATTTCTCGCCGCGTGCCGAGAAACACCACGAGCAAATCGAGTGCTTAATACGGCCATTTTTGGCAACGCCCTCGGCCGCCATCGCGGGGAGTGCCGTAGCCGTGCCGATCGCCGCAGAGGCTTGGATCATATGTCGCCGTGTGATACGAGGCATGAGAGCGTTCCTCGAATGGAGAGTGGAACCACAAGGAACGTGTTATCCTTTGGGTCGATTTTGGGTAGTCGGAATCGACGTAAGTCCGAATTGCGGAGGCTCAAAAATCGTGTTTTCGGGTGTTTTTTCGTCTGAAAATGCCACTTTTTGATCGCCTTTCGCTGATCCGTTTCGGGTGATTTTGCCGTAAATCGAACTCTTGCATTGGGTTACGTCGAGAGTCATCGTGTCGACACTCGCCGCAACTAGCGCCTTTTTTGGGTCACTATGCGACCTTTCTGTGTCGTTGCGCGTCCTTTCTATGTCACGGCGCGCCTTTTCTGAATCATTTCGGCGCACTTTTGAGTACGTCCGTGCACACCGCACAATTCCGACTTACGTCAAATCGACGAAAACTTATTGACTCTGCGAATTCGTGTGGGTGCGGGCAAAATCAGGATTCGTTTCGCCGCGATTCTGAATTAGCCGCGACGCGGAGTCCTCGCAGCGGAGCGCGTGCGCTTCACGCATTCTCAGTGATGGGTGAAGTCCACGCGCTCCGCTACGCCTGCGCGTCGCGGCGAATTGCCACCGCGGCTAAACGGGGGCGTTGCGCAAATCTTGCCGGTCGTGCGGATTGCTCTTGCATCGTAAAGTGTCACCACAGGTTCGGTTGTGCGATCGTGGCGAGTGGCAATTGCTTGCACTGCGTCGCGAATCCGATGCAAGCTCGTGGCGAATCTGTCGATTCCACTGAGGAGAACACTTGTACCTCGGCAGGGGGATTTGCGATGTCCCGTTGGTTACTCGTCGGAACGCTGTTCGCCTCGTTTGGCACGGTCGTCGATGTCCAGGCCGAGATTCCGCGACTGGGGATCTTTCGAAAGAAGAATCCGGACAAAGAAGAAGTGCAGCCGAAGTCGAAGCCGATCGTCGAGACGCTGAAGTCCGACCCCGACGAGAAGAAGCGGCAGGCGGCAGCGGTGCAACTTCGCGATGAAGACCCGCGCACAAATGCAGACATTCTGCCGACGCTGATTGCGTCGTTGCAGCGCGATCCCTCGACGGCGGTGCGTTCGGATATTGCGGAGACGATTGGCAAACTGAAACCGGTATCGCAAGTTGCGGGTGCGGCACTCGAACAGACGTTGCTGTCGGACCCATCCGAAAACGTGCGGAAGTCTTCGCAGAAGGCACTTTGGGAATATCACCTGAACGGCTATCGTTCGACCGGCGCGAATGCGGCGATGCCGCAGACGGCAGAGCCGCCTCTCGCGAAACCGAAGAGCGTCCCTGTGGCGTTGCCGGTTAGCCGACAGAAACCCGCGCCGGCGGCTCCGGCGGTTGTTGCGGCGGTGCCGCCACGCGCGATCACAACGGGCATCGGCAAAGGCGCAATC
>JANXNT010000769.1 GCA_025353985.1 Limnoglobus sp. | reverse complement strand
TTCCTTCGGTCCGATCCGTAACCCGTTAGGCGGAACTGACCCCCATGATTGTCGTTGAGAATCTCGTCAAATATTACGGCGAATACCAAGCGGTTCGCGGTGTGTCGTTCCAGGTGCCGAAGGGCCAAGTCGTGGGATTTCTCGGCCCGAACGGGGCGGGGAAATCGACGACGATGCGTATCCTTGCGGGTTACCTAACGGCCACCTCCGGACAGGCGCGGATCGATGGCAAAGATGTCTTCTGGGATCCGATCGAGGCGCGTCGCCGTATCGGGTATATGCCGGAGAACTGCCCACTTTACCCCGAAATGCGCGTCGATGAGTATCTGAAGTTCCGTGCGGGGCTGAAGGGCCTTGGCTGGTCGGCACGGCGCAAACGCATCGATTATGTACTTCAACGCTGCTGGCTGAAAGACGTGCGCCGCCAACTCGTCGGCACGCTGTCCAAAGGCTATCGGCAGCGCGTCGGGTTAGCCGATGCGTTACTCGCCGATCCGCCGGTCTTGATTCTCGACGAACCGACGGCGGGGCTGGACCCGACGCAGATTCGCGAGACCCGCAAGCTGATTCGCGAACTCGGCCAAGAACACACGATGCTGCTATCGACGCACATTCTCAGCGAAGTCGAGATGGCGTGCGATTCGGCGATCATCATCTATCAGGGTGCCGTCGTCGCGAATGGCACGCTCGCCGATCTGCGTCAGCGGCACGGCAACCGTAGCCTCGAGGAAGTCTTCATTCACCTGACCGGTCAAGAAGGCATTTAGCGCACGCCCGACCCACACACGATAGACCCCATGCGACCACTCGTTACGCTGATTAAACGCGAATTTACCGCGTATTTCCTCTCGCCGATTGCGTACGTCACGCTCGCGGTGTTCCTACTCGTCACGGGGATGCTGTTCGGGAAAGCGCTCGAGTTGCTCACGCAATCGGGTACGCGCGGCATCGAATATCCGATGCAAATCCTGCTCGGCGACGAGAAATTCTGGCTCGTCTTTTCGCTGATTCCCCCGCTACTGACGATGCGATTACTCGCCGAAGAACGCGGTACCGGCACGCTCGAACTGCTGATGACCGCACCGATCCGCGACTGGCAGGTCGTAGCGGGTAAGTACATCGCGTGCCTGATGTTTTACATCACGCTTTGGATACCGACGGTGGCGTATTTGCCGGTGTTGCTCGACATCGATTGGGCCACGGGAAATGCTCGCATCGACTCGTGGCCGGTGGTGACATCGTACATCGGCGCGTTCTTCGCCGGGGCAATGTTCCTCGCCATCGGCTTGTACGTTTCGAGCCTGGTGAAGAGCCAACTCGTAGCGGCGATGATCTCATTGATCGTCGGATTAATCTTCGTCTGACGGGAATCCGATGGGGGCTGGTCCGTGGGGATCATGATTGACGGCGGGCTCCCTAGGGATTCGGCCGCCTGTTTCTTCTCAACCGGATAAACCAGCAACGGGGGGAGGGACTCTGGGTCTCCTTCGCGGCACCCTAAATGGATCAACATGAGAGCAAGGAGCATAAACCGCAGAAGGTACCGGGATCGCTGGTTAGAGGTTCCACGATCAAGGGAGTGACGGTGTGCATGCCATACCCTCACCTTAGCCCACTCCAAGAATCGCCCGTACGACCCTCAGCGTCTCTAGCAAGGATCGCCTCCTTGATGGAAGGTGGGAAGCTTATACCCCCATGATCGCTGTTCCAGGCCATAACAGGATCCAAGTCCCCTCACCCGCGATCGGGGCCAGTAGAAATGCGGATCTTGGTCGAGGCGACAGCACCTGCGAAGCTCCAGCGTCGCAACCGAGTTTCGGAACATACGCCAACCATGATTTTTTGGTGCAAGAGCGAGTTCGTTGCGCTCGTCATCACCCCGAGATCGATGACACGATGGTTCTTCGCGG
>JANXNT010000710.1 GCA_025353985.1 Limnoglobus sp. | reverse complement strand
CAAGCGAAGATGTTCGACAAACTCGCGGTGGTTCGCTCGCTCACTTCGGTCGACGAACACAGCGATTCGCTGGTCACGACCGGTTACCCGGATCGCGTCAATATGACGGCGGGCCACCCGTCGTTCGGTTCGGTCATCTCGAAACTTCGCAGTGAATCATCGGGCGCGGTGCCTCCGTACGTCAGCCTGCGCGGCATGTCGCGCGGCACCGAGCCGGGTTACCTCGGTGTCTCGCACCGGCCATTCACGCCGAGCGGCCCAGGCAATTCCAACTTGAAGTTGGCTAATGGCGTAAATTCGGATCGCCTCGACAATCGCCGCAATCTGCTCGAATCGTTCGACGATACCCGACGCGAAATTGATGCGTCCGGCACGATGGTTGGCATCGATAGCTACACCGAACGCGCACTCGAAATGGTGTCGAGTGGCGTCGTCCGCAATGCGCTCAATATCGAAAAGGAAGATGCCAAAGTTCGCGAACGCTACAAGGGCGTCGAGCAGTTCCTGACGGCGCGACGGCTGATCGAAGCGGGTGTCGGTTTCGTGACGCTATCCATCGGTGGTTGGGACACGCACAGCGGCAACTTCACCACCTTGAAGAAGCAACTTCCGAAGGTCGATCAAGCGATTGCGAACCTGATCCAAGACTTGCACGATCGCGGAATGCAAGACGATGTCGTCACCGTGATGTGGGGCGAATTTGGCCGCACTCCGAAGGTGAATACGAGCGGGGGTCGCGATCACTGGTCGCCCGCAATGGGCGCACTCGTGGCAGGTGGCGGCCTGAAAATGGGCCAAGCCGTCGGCGCGACCAACGCCAAAGGCGAACGCCCGAAAGATCGTGCCTACACGGTGCCGCAAGTCATGAGCACGCTGTATCGCGCGATCGGCATCGATCCCGCGATGACGTTCCCGAACGGCGCGGGTCGCCCGATGTACGTTTTGGACGACCGCGAGCCGGTCAAAGAATTGCTATAATGCTGTTGACCGGTGTGCCAACGCACATCGGGTGTCGGTTTCCGCACGCGACTCATCCCACCTGAAGACCCCTTGCTATGCGCACCCTACTCACATTGGGCTTGTTTTTCAGTGCGTTCGTTTGCGCGAATGCCGCAGAGACAGTGCCGACGCCAGCGGAAATTGTCGCGTTCCCGGCACAACTAACCGTACGCGGCTCAGACGATGCGCCGCAGTTGCTCATCGATGGCAAGCTGCCGAACAATCGCACGGTCGATATGACTTCTGCGGTAAAATACGCGGTTTCCGATACGAGCATCATCCGCGTTAATGCCGATGGCCGCGTCTTCCCGTTGGCGAATGGCCGTGCGGAAATCGTTGCCACGTTCGGCGGACTGACTACGAAAATTCCGACGATCGTCGAAGCGATGGAAACGCCACGAGCGTTGAACTTCAACAACCAAATCGAGCCGATTCTGACGAAACTCAGTTGCAATTCGGGTGGCTGCCACGGCAAAATCCAGGGGCAGAACGGCTTCCGGTTGTCGCTGCTCGGCTTCGACCCCGAACTCGATTACACGACGTTGCTAAAGGAATCGCGTGGCCGCCGACTGTTCCCCGCCGCCCCGGATACCTCGCTCTTTCTCACGAAGTCATCGGGCCAAGTCCCGCACGGTGGCGGTAAGAAAATGGATGTCGGCTCCGAGGAATACAAGATTCTGCGCCGCTGGATCGCCACCGGTATGCCGTACGGCACCGCCACCGACCCGACGATAGCGAAGATCGTCGTCTACCCGAATTCGCGGGTACTCGACCGACAAGCGCGGCAGCAACTCGCCGTCCACGCACACTATTCCGATGGCACCATCGAAGATGTGACACGCCGTTGTCAGTTCGAAACCAACGAGACGGAAGTAGCGACGGTCAACGAATCGGGCCTCGTTCAAACGCTGTCGATGACGGGTCAAGCCGGCGTGATGGTCCGCTTCAGCGGGCAGGTCAACGTCTTCCGCGCCATCGTGCCACGCCCGGGCATCGCCCCGAACTTTACCTTCGCGGCCAACACCGTCGTCGATCAATTCACCAGTCAGAAATGGCGCGAACTCGGCATCGTGCCATCGGAGATTTGCACCGACGAGCAGTTTATTCGCCGTGCGTATTTGGATGTCACCGGCTCGCTACCCGCACCCGCTGCGGTGACGGCGTACGTGGCGGACACCACTGCCGATAAGCGGGACAAGTTGATCGACCGACTCGTCGAGACGCCCGAGTTCAGTTATTATTTCGCGAATAAATGGGCCGATGTGTTGCGAGTGAAGCGCCGCGGGCAGCCGAGCCGCGCAACGGGAACGTTCGCGTTCCACGACTGGATTCGCAATGCGATCGCCACCGATATGCCGTACGACAAGTTCGCGAGAGAGATTATCTGTTCGAGTGGCGACGAAGTGAAATCGCCGACAACGGTCTGGTACAAAGAGGTCGCGACCGCCGAGAACTTCGTCGACGATCTTTCGCAGGTGTTCCTCGGCCAACGGATGGCGTGTGCGAATTGCCACCACCACCCGTACGAAAAGTGGAGCCAGGACGATTACTGGGGCATGGCCGCGTTCTTTGGTAGAGTCGGCAAGAAAGCGATTGCCACGCCGGGATTGAACAACAATAACCAAGATCGCAAGCAACTGATTTACGTGCGTTCGAACGGCTCCGTCACGAACAAACGCACGAACAAAACCGCGCCGCTCAAGCCGCTCGACGCCGAAGCCATCGTGGTCGATGGCAACGATGATCCTCGCGAACAACTCGCCGATTGGATGACGAACCCGGCGAATCCGTTTTTCGCACGCACCGTAGCCAACCGCTATTGGGCACACTTCTTCGGTAGGGGCATCGTCGACCCGATCGACGATATGCGAGTAACAAACCCGCCGTCGAACCCCGAACTGCTGAACGCGCTCGCCGCGAATTTCATCGAGAACAAATTTTCGCTGAAGTCTTTGGCGAAGACGATCTGCAAGAGCCGAACGTACCAACTGAGTGCTGCACCGAACGAGTTCAATAAGTCCGATAAGCAGTCGTACGCACGCTATTATCCGAAGCGCCTTGCCGCCGAAGTCGTCTTCGACGCGGTCTGTAAAGTGACGGATAGCCCCTCGCAGTTCCCCGGTTTGCCGAACGACACAAACTCGCCGCAACGCGCGATCATGCTGCCCGACGAGTCGTTTTCGTCGTACTTCCTCGATGTCTTCGGTCGGCCACAGCGAATCAGTGCGTGCGAGTGCGAGCGAGTCAACGAGGCGAGCCTCGCGATGATTCTGCACATGTTGAACTCGCAAGAAGTGCAAGACAAAATCGCCCGCGCCAGTGGCCGTGCCGACAAACTCGCAAAAGACCCCCGCAGCGACGACGAAAAGATCGCCGAGTTATTCGTGTGGGCCGTCGGCAAGAAACCGTCCGCGGAACAACTCGCGTTGGCTAAGGAGCACATCGCGAAGCAGCCCAAAGACAAAAAGGCCGCCTACGAAAACATCATCTGGGCACTGCTGAACACGAAGGCGTTTTTGTTCAATCAGTAAGGCATGGGATGCAAGCAGAATTTTTAACCGCAGAGTTCGCGGAGAACGCGGAGAAGAAATTTCTTCTTTGCGTACTCTGCGGCCTCCGCGGTTAATGTTTTGTTCTTCATCTGTGTGGCGAAGTCGCGTAGACTAATGCAAAGTGAAATCGCCTGCTCGGAGTTTGGAAATGCTCGTTCCCCGTTTCATGCTCCTCGCGTTGTTGTTTACTTGGGCGACGGTGTCCCAGGCGCAACCGATCTTTGCCAAACGTGTTTTGGTGAAAGCGAAGGAGCCGACTGCCGATCAAGTCGCCCTTGATGCGAAAGCGCTGGAGTCGGCGAACCTGTCTGCGGATAAGCCAGACACGCTGATCGCTTATCTCAAACAACGGACGCTGAGCGATTCGGATTTGCAGAAGATTCAGAACGTCATCAAGAGCATGGGCGACGAGCAATTCGATGAGCGCGTGAAAGCGAGCCTCTCTGCAGAGAAATTCGGGCCAGCCGCGATTGGGCCATTGCGCACGGCCGCACAGGGCGATGCCGACCCGGAAGTGGCGTTTCGAGCCGGGGAGACTCTGAAGCGGATCGAGAAAGTATCGCACGCTGCCATTGCCTCGGCCGTCGCTCGCGCTCTTTCTAAAACCAAATCTCCGGATGCCGTAGCCGCGATGCTCGGCTTCTTCCCGATGGCCGACACAACCGGCGTCGAAGACGACCTTCACGCCGCGATTGCAGCGCTCGCGATTCGCGATGGCGTGATTGACCCCGCAATTTTGGCTGCACTGGAAGACAAACTCCCCGCACGGCGAGCGACGGCGGCGATTGCCCTGCTTGAAGCCTCAGTCGGGAACCCGCAACTCTCTGCGGAAGCGGCGAAAAAGGTCAAAGTCGCGCTAGCCAAGGAAACCGACGGTGAGACGAAATTCTCGGTCGGTTTCACGTTGGCAACCGTCACGCGCGATGTCGATGCCGTCTCGGAACTCATCAGTTCGATTCCCGATCTCTCACGCGGTCGCATCTGGCAAGCTGAGGATTTCCTGATTCAACTCGCGGGTAAGAATGCACCGAAGACGAAGATGGGGCCACTCAAACCGGACCTCGAAAAGGCCCGTGACAGTTGGCGGAAATGGTGGGATGGTGCGAAGGAAACGACGGATTTTTCGAAACTCGACTTCAAGCCGACCACGACGGGCCGCATCGCGCTGATGACCATGGACCCGAGCGGTTGGGGCAATGGCTGGCTCGCCGAACTCGGGCCGGATATGCGTCGGCGTTGGCGGATGGCGGGCATCAATGCCCCCGCTGATTTTCAGTTTTTGCCGAATGGCCGCGTCCTGATTCTCGAACAAAATTACTCGCGCATCACCGAGCGAACGTTGAACGGCGCGATCGTCTTTACGTTCAACCCGCCACCCGGCCAGCCCGTCGGAATGCAACGCCTGCCGAACGGCAACACGCTCGTCGCCTGTCGCCAGATGGCGATCGAGTACAACGAAAAATGGGAAGAGAAAAACAAATACGCCCGCCCCAACAACAACGACATTCTGGCCGTCGCCCGCAGCGAAAACGGCCAGACGATCGTGCTGACCACGAACCCCGGTAAGCTCATCCGCCTCGACGAAAAGTGGAAGGAACTCCCGAACCCCGTGAACCTGGCGACCAACCCGTTCTACCAGCCACGGATGGAGTTACTCCCCAACGATCGAGTACTCGTTACGGAGCAAAACCGTATCGCCGAGTACGACATGAAGAGCGACAAGAAAGAACCTGTTTGGTTCGTGAACGTCAACTCGCCGACTTCCGTGCAGCGATTCTCGAACGGCAACACGCTGATCGTCGATGCGGGTTCGAACTCGGTGAAAGAATACACGCCTGAAAAAGAAGTCGTTTGGACGTACACGATCACCGACGGAATGCGACTCGTTCGTGCCGAACGACGATAATTTTGCCACTTCACGTAAAAGGATGCGCCACATGACTCCGCTTTCGCGTCGTCGGTTTCTCGAATCCTCCGCAGCGGCGGGTGCCGTGTTACTCGCCGCCCCGTACGGCCGCGCGGCGGGTGCTGGCGAGAAGCTCAACATCGGGCTGATCGGCTCCGGCAACCGGGGCACGACACTTCTCAAAGAAGCGT
>JANXNT010000701.1 GCA_025353985.1 Limnoglobus sp. | reverse complement strand
GATGAGTATTGGCGTCGAGCCGATTTGCACGGTTTTCTTCGTATGCTCGGCGAGGTCGCGGAACCAGAACGGGTTGCCCGTTGTGGGGTTCAGGCAGACGGCACGGCCTTCGAGCGACACCGCGTAAACTGCGAGCGTGGCGGCCCCGTTTGCGTATTGTGCCAGCACCGGCCCCGATGCGAACGCGGTACCGACGCCCCGTTTCCAACGGAGTTTGCCCGTCGCACGATCCAGTGCATACAGCGAGCCATCTTTGCAACAGGCGTAAATCGTGCGTTTGTCGGCAGCGAGTTCGGTATGGACCGATTTCGGCAGATCGTACTGCCAAAGCTTTTCGCCGGTCTTCGCGTTGACGCAGATCACTGCTCCTTTTGCTTCTTTTTCGGGTGGAACGCCGACTTCGGGTTCGGTGGAAAGATCTTCGCTGAGGTTCCCGGTGCCGAGGCCAAAGTAAACTTCGTTGCCCCGCGCCAGAGGCGAACCGAACGAACGCAGTGGCACCGGTAGCCGCCAAAGTTCCTTGCCGGTGGTGGCGTCGGCGGCGAAGATTGCAAGCGTTTGATAGCCGCTGCCGAAGAACACGCGCGAGCCATTGACGGCGGGCGGCGTGTCGATGTGCAGCTTGTTTTCGTTGCCTTGAAAGTGCCAGACTTCTTTGCCGTCTTTCGCGCTGACGCAGTAGATACCATCGTCCCCAGCCGAGAAATAGACGCGGTCGTTCGCGATTCGCGGCGTGCCTTCAGTGTGGCTCGTCGTTGCCGCATTCCAGAGTGGCTTGCCCGTCGTCGCATCGAGCGCGAACAGCTTGCGGTCCGAATCGGTGTGCAAACCTTCGCCGACGAACACGGTGCCACCCACGACGGTAGGCGTGCAATAAACGGGCTTCATTTCGCCATCGTTGTTGAACTTCCACACAACTTTGCCCGTGACGGCATCTGCACAAATGACGCTGCCGGTGGTGGAGAATCCGCTCTGCTTCATCGTGCCGAAAACGATCCGGCCCTCGCTGCCCAGCGCGACGCCGGAGAGCACTTCCGTAGCTTCGTCGAATGTGTGAAGTTCCACATCGACGAGTTTCGGCCCCACGGACGATTCGAGGTTAGCCGCGTCGCCGAGTTCGGTTGTCGCGATGGCATTCACTGCCGTCGTTGGCCACGTGGTGTAGAGCATCGCACCGCTAAACACGAGTAACCCGAACAGACCCGCTGCCTCGCCGGAAAGGCTGAGGAAGGTCGTCGACGTCGAAGAATCGACGCGACGGGTGACGACGCGATAGAGGGTGTAGAGTGTTGCGGCGACGAGGCCGAAGCCGACGGCGGTCATTTCGCGGCCCGGTAATTCGAACAAACTGCTTCGTCCGAAAATCCAGCCGAGTAACGCCAAGACGATGGCGGTGCCGAGCGTCAGGCCGACTAGCCAAACGCATTCGCGGCGCGATGGCGAGGCAGTGACAGATGGTTCAGTTGCTGCGAGTTTGCGGTAGCGTAAACCCGCCCAGAGCAAGCCGGCGAGGATCAACGCGATGAGATAGCCGAGGAACGCCGACGTGCCGAACCAGCGCGTATCGGGCAGATATTCCCTGAGAAAATAGTAAGCGAACGCGAATGTGCTGTTCGTACTCGACACGACGAGGAACGCCCGCCAGCGTTTCATACTCATTGCGAGGCGTGCGAAGACACCGGGGAAAAATGCGGCGATAATCGCGAGCGGCCCGACGAGAATGAACGAGGGGATCACGCCGAAAAGCGTTGGCGTGTACTGGCGGTTCGGTACCTGCAAATGGCTTTTCTTCTCGGGGAGTGGCCCGTAACCGGCGGGTTCTTTTTCGTCGGGTGCGGGTGGCTCGGCTTTCCCGGCGAGGGCTTTTTCGAGCACATCTTTCAACTCGGCAGTGGTGCCCTTAAAGGTGCGGCGGAAGTATGGCTCGCAGTGTAGGAACGCCAAACGCACCGCCTTGCCGTCGGCGTCTTCGCTCCCTTGCATCTGGAACCACGTGCCTTCCAGGTAGCCGAACACCTGATAGGTTTTGCCTTCCTTGGTCGCGAATAAAATCAGCTTCCGACCCGGTGCCAAGCGTTCGAGCATCACCTTCGCGTGATCGTCCTTCTTTGCAAAACTGTCGCCTTTCAAGTTCACCGGTAGCGATTCGAACGCGAACGTGCCTTTGAGATTTTCCTTAAATTGCAGCGTCATCGAAGGTTTGTCGGCGTCGATCTTCTCGACCTCCGCCGTGAAGATCAGCTTCGTGCCTTCGACGACTTCCTTCAGTGGCGTCAGCTTTTTGATGACCGCAAAACACGGGGTCGCCACGATCGCCAGCACGCACAGTGCGGCCGTCCAACGAGATAGAATTCGGCGCATGGGGTACCCTCCGGGTGTTCAACGTCGGCACAATTGTACGCTAAGACGCAACCCGAAGGGAAATCGTTCGCGATTAGAATTTACGGAGCATATTCGCGGGCCATTGAAGCAGAACGCCGAGTTTCGCGAGTTGGTCTTGGTAGTCGGCGAGTCGTTTCGCATCGGCGCGAACTTGCTTCGGTTCGAGATCCTTTGCGATGCAATAGGCGGCTAGCGCCCCCGCCGCTTCGCCGACGTTCCATTCGGTGGGGTGCAACCGGTAGCAGCCGTTAGTGAGGTGCGTGACGCCGAGGTTCTTGCACGCCGGCAAGACGTTCCGCACGCGAATGGGCAGCAGCGAGCCGAGTGGGATCTGGAACGGGTACACCTGCGAGCCGCCCTTCTTCTCGCCTTCGCTGGTCTGGTGCAAATCCATGTACAGGTAATGCCCAATGCCGACGGAGTCTTGGAATTGTTCGGCGGTGGCTTTGTCTTTGCCGAACTCGCGGTCGCGGATCGGCTTACTGACGTGCTGTTCGAGGATCGTGAAGTCGGCCTTGATCCGGCGCGATTCGCGGATGTATGCCGCCATCGCGAGGCCGTCTTTGGTACCCGTTTGCTCGGGGCATAAGCGCAAGCCGGGCCAGCCTTTCTTGCCATCGGAGCGCGGCGACTCGGTTTGCAGCCAGTAGACGAGCGCCATGCTCATCTGGCGGGATCGCTCGCGGTGTTCGGCGGCCTTCTCCGGCGTACTGCCGTGCAAGCTACCGAGCGTGTAATCGTTCATGTGCCAATTGATCACCGAGACATCGCCGACGTAACTGCCGGGTACGAACATCTTCGAATCGACGACGCGGCGATATGTCCAGAAGTTCGGTTTGGTCCCAGCCGGGTCGCGATCGCCCTTGGGGTAGAAGCTGAATTCCGGGTCGTTCCATTGGAACAACGGCTTGTCGGCGTTCGGGTAGCTCTTCCAGAAGTCGTAGTCTTTCGGCTTGTCGATGACGTGCTCTTTGCCGTCGTCGTGTTCCAGAATGAAGCACCAGGTGAACGACTGGATGTTGCTCGGCCTCGGCTTGTCGGCGGCGTTCGGTTCGCCCGTCATGGCCTTCGATTCCGAACCGGAAACGAACTCGACTTTTGCTAGCGGCAGCAGGTCGCCTTCTTCGGTGGCGTCGATGAAGTAGTCGCCGCTTAACGTGAAATGATTACCCGTGCTACGGTCCAGTAACGTCACCGATTCGACGCGATCGCCTTTGAGCGTTGCGGAAATCGGCACGCACTGACGGTGGATTGTCAGTTGGCCGTTCGCCACGAACGGCTTCAGGGTTTCTTCGAGCACCATCACCGCCACGCGCGGCTCGTGGCACAACCGAGATACCCAGCCGTTGCCGGGGTTAAGGTTCGTCGTGTCGCGAAATTCGGGCCGCATCGCGCGTTCGGTTCGCTTGCGGTAATGCTGCCGCACGGCAGTCCGGAAGTCGCGATACGACTTGGTGCCGCCTCCCGATTCGATCGAATGATTTTCGTCTGGCGGCACGAGTTGCGACGTGAGTTGCCCACCGATCCAGTCGGTTTCTTCGGTCAGGATGACCTTCTTCGCCCCGCCGCGACATGCCGCCAGCGCTGCCGCGACGCCACCGGTTCCCCCGCCGATGATGACGATGTCGGCTTTGTCATTTTGTGCGGCCCGCACGATGCGGGACACCAATAGCCCGGTAGAAGCCGTAACGAATGTGCGACGCGATAACGTCATGTGAACCTGCATCGGTAGTGAATGAAGGTGGTCATCGTTCGGCGGGCACACCGACGGGTTGACCGTTTTCTCCTGCGGTTTGCAGCGACCGTATTGGCCGAGGCGTACGCAGGAACGTGGCATCGTCCGCCGGGTCGTCACCGGCTAACTTCGGGATGAAACCACGCATGCAGTTTAGCAAAGGAAATCCGTCCGTCGATGTGTAATCGCGCACATTTCCGTTCGCATTCAGTCCCGCACCGCTCGATACCTGCAATTGCCCGCTCACGACCGAATCCCAAACCGCACTCGTCCAGGGGAAGACGTAACCTTGCTTTTCCCAGACCTTCGCCGCTTTCCATTTCGAATCGTCGAACGCCGCGGTCTGCCAATCGCCGGTTACCGTTTCTGTCGATTTCCAATTCGCATCGGTCGCAACAATCGACACAGTACTACCTAGACGCACTGTCAACCCCGCTGCGACTGCGAAGCCCGGGTTGATCGGGTCGAGCGTGTGGTTCGCTTCGACGGCAATCGTGTTTTTGCCAGACTTCAGCAACGCGCGGACGGGAAATGCGAAGACGCGCCGTGTGAAGAACTTCGGCGTGCTCTCACCGACGAGCGTGCCGTTGAGCCAGACTTTGAACGCCGTCACGCAGCCGACATCGAGCGTCACTTCGCCGGGTGGAATGTGCTTCAAGTCGAACGTCCGCCGAAAGTGCCGCGTACAAGCCGGTATGTTGGTTTCAGATTGTGGATCGCGGCCTTCATCGTGCCAGAGCCAAACCGCGCCGGCTCGCCCCGTCGGTCGGGCTTCCAAACCGGCATATTTCGCGATCGTGTTCATCTTGAAGAACAAGTTGTTCGCAATCTCGAAGGTCGCCGGATTGATCGGGAGTGAATCGAACATCACGCCGACTTGGCAGGCTGCGAAGGCATTATTGCGAATGCGAACAGGGGACTTCGATGCATCTTTTGCGTAGACAATCGCCTGATTCGCACCCGAAAAGCGGTTCGCGGTAATCGCCACATCGAGGAGTTCGCCACCGAGTTCGATGGCCGGTGCGAACGGCCCTTCCCAACGACACTCATCGACGCGAATGTGCTTCGCTGAAGCGAGCAACACGATACCTTGTGCCTCTTTCGCAGCCAGGAATCGCAGCTTGTTCAAGAAAATCGGGTTGGCCGCGTTCGCTTCGCAGTTATCCAAACGGAGTGCCGTGCGGAACCCTTCGATACTCGAATTGGCGAAGCGAAACCCAGCGACTTGGCCCTTCAACTCGACTGCTGTCCCCGATTCCCCGATGAAAGCGATGTGCGAGACGGTAAGCCTCTCTGCGTTCTCGATGCGCATCGCCGGTTTGTCGGCCGATGTGGAATGCCAGCGAATCGGCGCGTTTTCCGGCCAGCCTTGGATCGTCACGTTTGCGGGAATACGTGTCAGTTCCAGCGACTCTGTGTGATCCTTGGCGACAATCACGATTCGGTCGCCAGACTTTGCTACCGCGAGGGCATCGCGAACCGTCGCGTACTGGGCCGACGCACCGACGACCAAACTCCCTACTGGAACGGGTACGGTGGGCGTAGCGGTGACTAGCGTGGGTTGAGTCGCTTCCGGCTTAGTTTCAACGACCTTCGGAGCCGAGAACGGATTGGCGAACACCGCAACTAACACAGCCGCAATCACGGTAAAAGTCATCGCGGCCACGCCGAGCAGTATCCATTTTTTCTTGTCGATTCGTTCTGGGAGCGTGTCATCTGGCAATGGCGGCGCGGCCATGCGTCCGCTTCGTTGCGTTTGCGACCTCGCTCGAGAGTTGATCAATACGTTGCTGTCCAGTTGGATTCGCGAACTCGGTTTCGGCCCCTGGCTGCGCGGCCCACCGGTCGACGGGCCGTTGCCGGTGATCGACATCGTCGGGAAAAAGTCATCGCTCGGTAATGTCATCGTCTCCGGCAGAAATGGGGCCAACGCTTCGACCACATCTTCGGGGTGCGTGTACCGGTCTTCGGGCGATTTCCGCATCATTGTCCGCAAGACTTCCAAGATCGGTTCGGGAACATTTTCCGGCGTATCGGGGTTCTGGAATTGGTGGCCGAGGAGTTTTTGCGCGATCGTCCGGTCGTCGAACGGTGCGCGACCCGTGAGCAAAAAGTAAAACGTTGCGCCGAGGCTGTAAATGTCTGCACGAATGTCGATCGATTCCGACTGGAGTGCTTGCTCGGGAGCCAAATAATCCGCCGTGCCGATGATCGTGTGCCCACCGAGATTTCGCGTAATGTTATCGTCGCCACTTTCTTGAGCAAAGCGGACCAGTCCGAGGTCGAGAATGCGAATCACACCCGCACGGTCGAGCAACAGGTTACTCGGTTTCAAGTCGCGGTGAATCAACCCGCAATCGGAAATGTGCTGCAATCCGCTGGCCGTTTGCGAGATGTAGTTCGCCGCTTGCTCGGGAGGTAACGGACCCAGTTTCTTCACTAAATCGTGCAGGTTTACCCCGTCGACGTAGTCCATCACGATGTAGTGATACTTCCCCTCGGCTTGATCGAAATCGTGTGCGCGAACGACGTTCGGGTGGTTGACCGAAGCTGCCGCACGCGCTTCCCTAACGAATCGCGAGATCGCGCTCGGGTCGTCCCCTTCGCTGACGTGCAACAATTTCAGTGCCACCCAGTGCCGCATCACAACATGCTCGCACAGAAACACTTGGCTCATCCCACCAGAGCCAAGCGGACGAAGGACTTTGTACTTTCCGATGAAAAAGTTTTTGTATCGCCCCTTCAGCAGGTGATCCGCTTGAAACGACGTGAGTAAACCGTCTTGTAGCATCTTTCGGGCGAGCTTGATTGCCGTCATCGAGTCGAGATTTTCCAGACTGATGAGGTAACGATCCAGCGAATCCTCCGCGAGTAGCTTGCTGCTACGGAGGAGAATCAAAAAATCGCTCGTCGAAGTCGGTGTCGCCATTCGTGGTATCCAAACCGAAGGCGTCACGTTTCGCGACCACCGAGCGGTTTTGTAATATTTGCACGAAATGTCGATTTCGGGGAGATGGTATTAGCGAAAAAATCGCAACGATTTCACAAATCGTAACGAATCTGCCCCAAACCGCGATTATTCAGGCGAATGGTTCAAAATCTAAGTTTAGCCGCGCCGCGTAGGCTTTGCGTAGCGAAGCGCGGGGCGCGGCTAATCGAATTATCGTTTGCGTTTGCCGGTTGATTTCGAACTGTCGCCCAAAAAGAAATCCTTCCAGTCGGCGAACTGATCGACGGTATTTTCGAGGTCGTACTCGCCGCTCACGAGTTCGCCGATGAAGCCCTGAATGCGCTTGCCACCGGCCGGTTTTGCGTGGTGCGTTGCGACTTCGCTCGCGAAATTGAGCAGGTCGTAAACGCGACAGGCGGAGGGCAGGGTGCGTTGCCGTTTGGCGCTGAGTGCGTCCATGTTGGCCAACCCGTAGATGCTCGTTAAGTCGCCCGCCATCTTGCTGAAGGCGTGCATCATCGGCGAGCCATCCATTAGCGAAGCGCCGTCGCTGCCCTTAATTTTCGGTGCTACCAATCGGCCGGGCACTTCCTTCGCGTTCACCATCCCCACGAGCAATCGGCCGAACCGCGTGACTTCGTTGACCGAAGCCCACGACCGCGTCGACGACTCGAAGCGTTGGCGAAGTGCCATGAAACCTTCTTCGTTGTTGAAGCCTTCGAGCGCGCGAACGAGGCCGAACGTCGCGTTCGCGCCGCCTCGCCCCAGGTTGATTTCACTGCGGAATGCTGGCGTCATCGCCACGGCCCCGTTGCTGCAAATCTGTCGCAACATCGCGAGATAAATTGAAGGCTTACCGAAACCATCGATCGGCGTTTCGATCACGTATTGCGCTTCGAAACCATCGCCGGAAATCGTGAACGGCGTCGCATGTCGCGGCGTGTGGCAACTCCGCACGACGCCTTCGTGATACAGCGTTTCCTTCGCCCGATGACGGTTCAGCAAGTTCTCGAGTTCGTCGTGCGGGATGACCGCCGTCTTCGGATTCGATACCGCCATCAAGCGGGTCGAGTTCGTTTCGGTGTTGCGTTCGAGGCACCAGCGGATTTTGTCGTCGGGCGCTTTCGTGCTGATTCGCTGAAAGACTTCCGCGTGCGAAAAATAGCGAAAGATATTCGAGGTGAAGCCGAAACGCACCTGCAAGCTATGCCAGAAACGGCGACTCGTTTTCACGGGCTGACCGTGCATGAGCAAGTCGTCGGTGTGGTTGGCAGCGCTCGGTTTGTCCGTGTTGTCGTGTCCAACCGGAACCTGCAAGTCGCGCAGTTGGCAGATGCCGTAATCGAATGTCGTCGTCATGATCGTCTCTCCTGACAGGGTGATGAAAACGGGTTACTCTTGGACCGCAGTACTCCAGTGCTGCGTCGGTGTCGTTTGGCGTTTCTTCAGATACTCCGGCAAGTCCACGGGCGTTCGCGCCAGTGCTCGCATCGTGGACTGCGCGACTTGCTGGATTCGCGGGTTGATTTGCAGCGTCCGCCATTCGGTTTCGGCCCAGACGTATTGCAGCGTCGGGGCGGCGGTTCGCACGAACGGCCAACGTGTCTTCTGGCATTGCACGATGTTTTTCACGGGCACATCCGCGTGCTTTCGCAAAACCCGACCGCACATCTGCACCGTGATCGACTTCGCGCTCGGGCGGCAAAACACTGTCTGTAAGCTCGGGCAATCGAAGCCCTCCGCGAGCACGATGCAGTTCACGAGGCAATCGACTTCCCCATGTTCGAACTTGTCGAGTTGCGCTTCGCGGTCGCCGTTCGCGCTGATGATTTCCACGCGTACACCCGCTGCGATCAGTCGATCCGCGGCACGTTTGCATTGCGGAATCGTGTGGAAGTAGAAGACCGTTTTGCCCCACCTCGCACGATCGTGGATGTAACAATCCGCCACCGATTCGGGCGAGTAATCCGGGATGGTGAAGTGCCGATATTGGCTGAGGTAACCGTCTTCGATCAGCGTGCGAATCCCGGCATCGCGGATGCTAGTATCGAAGCAGAGTTTCACTTTGTCCGCACGAAACGGCGTGGCAGACAAGCCGAGAATGTAACGCGGGCGGATGACGTTGTGCAGGTGCGCCATACTGCCCGCCGCATCGTGTTGGGCTTCATCGACGACGAGCAGATCGAGGTTCGCGGGCGGGGTTTTATCGAACATCGAAATGAATTCGGCCTGCAACGGGATGCCCCGTTCGGAAACTTCTGCTTTGGCCTGCGCGAGCAAAAACCGACGCATCGCCACCCAGCCGACTTTCAGCCCGAGTTCGCGTTGCAGCGCGGCCGCAATCAACAACCCCATCACCGTTTTGCCACTGCCCGTGGGGCTTTCCACGAGAATCGAACGCAGTTGTTTTTGCGTAAACAACTCCACTGCCTTCTCGACGATCCGCGCCTGATACGGCCGCGGTTCGATCGTCGTGCCACGAAGTAATTCATCGAGAGCAAACATGAACGCAACCCTCCTGGCTCACCGAATGATTTGGTTAGGAGAGAGTTATTGCAAAAATGCGTTCGCGCGACGATGTCCGTAGCGACTTAAATTCTGGCGTTGTCGCTTGTGAAGTACGGGGAGAAGGATTCGAACCTTCACTGGCGGATTCAAAGACCGCTGGCCTACCGTTAGCCGATCCCCGTATTTGGAAGCTGTGGCGGTAGGATTCGAACCTACATATGGCACTTTAACAAAGTGCTGCCTTACCGATCGGCCACACCACAAAAAAACCGACGGCTAGACCCCTTACAAGAAAGGCCCAGCCGCCGGTCGATGCGTCGTCATCGTTGCCGATGAGAACATCATCCGTCGGGTGGCCCGCAGATATTCTGCTGGCAAGTATTCGAATTCTGTGTCATGGCATCGCCTTCGTAAGTGTTGCCATCACTGAGCGGGTGATCGACGCGAAGGTTCGCGCAGATCGGGACGCAGATCGCGCCGGTCGATATATTTTTTGCATGAGTACACTGTACCCGCTGAAATTCGAGCCGCTATTCAAGGAAAACATCTGGGGGGGCGACCGATTGCGGCCGTTCCTGCGCCGCGATCCGGTGGCCGCGCCGACTGGCGAAGCCTGGGTCGTTTCCGACGTCGATGGCAGCCTCAGTACGGTGGCAAACGGACCATTGGTAGGGACGACATTGCGAGCGTTGTTGGCCGCCGATGCCAGCGCGATTCTCGGCACGGCGAAGCCCGTCAACGGCCGCTTTCCGCTACTCCTGAAGTTCCTCGATGCGCGACAAGAACTCTCGGTGCAAGTTCACCCGACCGACGAACAAGCCCACGCGAAAACACCCGGCCAGAACGGCAAGACCGAAGCCTGGGTGGTGCTGAATGCCGAACCGGATAGCAAGCTATACGCAGGGTTCCGCCCCGGCACTACCGATACCACGTTCCGCGAAGCGATGGCCGCGAAAACGACGCCGCAAACGCTGCATCAGTTCGTACCGACGCCCGGCGATTGCGTCTTCCTGCGTGCCGGTACCGTCCATGCCATCGGTGCGAATCTGATGTTGTTTGAAGTGCAACAAACGAGCGATATCACCTATCGTCTATACGACTGGGACCGCATCGATGCCAAGACCGGCCAGCCGCGCGACATGCACCTCGACGACGGCCTCGCTTGTTCGAATTTCGCAATGGGGCCGTGCGACCCCGTCGCGCCGGTGCGGGAAATGGAAGTGCGCGAACGCCTGGTATCGTGCGAATACTTCACGTTACACCGCATCACGACTGCCACCCCGATTCGCGTGGGCGAACATGGAATGTGCAAAGTGCTAGTCTGCACGCATGGCTCCGGCACACTCGGAAACGAGCCAATCCACGAAGGCGACGCCGTGCTGTTGCCCGCAATCCTCGGCGAACAGCTCTGGACGCCCCACGGCACCGCCACACTACTGGAATGCGGCATCCGGTGATCGAGGATGAGCCATACCATTGCGCGATTACTATCACACGAACTCGGAGTCGGAGGCCTGGATACCGACTATTGTTCCGGCGACGACATCCCTATCGGGGGACCGCGTACGGTGTGCCGAATCGCACGGACGTCGAAATGTCCTGTTTCAGAGTTCCCAAATCTTGCCTTAGAGGGCAGTGTTTGAAAGCGAAGAGTTTGGTTTTGTACTGAAATCTGGAAACTCAAGAATTGTATCTGCTTGACAACCAGTTTAATGCTTGGTTTAATTAGATCCAGTGTTACAGATTAACTGGCTTCAAATAGGATAGGCGTATAATACTAGCACTACAGCGCAGCATTAAATCTTGCACTTATGCCGCCGTCTTTTGTGGGAAAACGATGCTTGCGCGTTTCGGCGTTGATGATAGCGGGCCACGTTCCCCGCATGCGTCAATCGCGGAACCTGACGACGACGATG
>JANXNT010000632.1 GCA_025353985.1 Limnoglobus sp. | reverse complement strand
TCAAGACGAAACTGCTCATCGGCGCGGGCGATGCTTACGAGGTTTCGCTCGATGGCAAAATCGTCGGCAAAGGCGTCGGTAAACAAACGCTGAATCCGAACCCCGATGGCGAAGAATTCGATGTGAGTATACCCAAAGGCGAGCACACACTGACGATTTCGCTGAAGCACAAGGGGGCCGCACGATGGATTCACGCACGCTTCCTCGATCCGAACCGCAAGCTGAGTTACACCGATAGCGGCGATAAGAAGACCCCGTAAGCCGATTCGTCGCTCGGCTTATAAAACGGGTATTGGTTTCCGAATTCCGACGAGGTTTCTCACGATGGCTGATATCCGGGCATTCCGGGGTTTCCGGTACGACATGGGCAAGGTCGGCTCGCTCTCCGATGTCGTCGCCCCGCCTTACGATGTGATCGATGCGGCACTGCAACAGACGCTCTACGATCTCAGCCCGTACAACGCCATTCGCGTCGAACTGAGCAAGGAAGAAGTCGGCGATACCGAATCGAACAACAAGTACACGCGGGCCGCATCGACGCTGAATCAGTGGCAGAACGAGAACGCGTTGACGCAAGATACCGCGCGTTCGATGTACGTTTACGAGCAGGAATTCACGGTCGAAGGCAAGACGTACACTCGCCGTGGCTTCTTCGCCCGCGTTCGCCTCGAACCGTTCGGCACGGGCTGCATTCACCCGCACGAACAGACACTTTCCGGCCCGAAGCAAGATCGCTTGAACCTCTACCGTGCCACGAACTTCAACCTCTCGCCGGTATTTGGATTATACCCCGATGACGATGGCGAAGTCTTCGCGAAGATCGAACCGCTGATCCGCAAAGCCCCACCGCAAGTCGCGAACGACCACCTCGGCGTGACGAATCGGCTATGGGTGATTACCGATCAACACACGATCTCCGCCGTCATCGGCTTCATGGGGCCGAAGCCGGTGTTCATCGCCGATGGCCACCACCGCTACGAAACGGGGCTGAATTACCTTGCCGAGCAAGTCGCGGCGGGCAACGTGGCAGACAACGAATCCGCACCGAACTTCTGCCTCATGATGCTCGTCGGCATGAGCGATCCCGGCCTGATTATCCTGCCAACACACCGCCTGGTTAGCGGGCTGGGCCATGTCACGGCTGAGCAACTGAAGGTGGCACTTCAGGATCATTTCGACATCGTCGACACGTTCGGTACCGATGCTGCGGCCGCGTGGGAAACGATGGAAATGGACGGCGAGCAAAACGTCCTCGGCTTCGGCAGCGTTGCAGATGGCAACTGGTTCGTCGCCCGGTTGCGCGACTCGGCGATCATGGACGAACTCGCACCCGACCAATCGAAAGACTGGCGCAGCCTCGGCGTCAGCATCTTGCACAAACTCGTCATCGATCGCATTATCCGCGAGAAAATCGGCGGCGAGCCGTTCTGCAAGTACGTTCACCTCATGAAGGAAGTCACCGATGCGGTCGCCGCAAAGGAGTGCCAAATCGCAATCCTCGTACCACCCGCTACGATGAGCCACGTCGAAACGATCGCAGGAAATTTCGAGAAAATGCCACCGAAATCGACGTACTTCTACCCGAAGTTGCTAAGCGGGTTGATCTACAACTCGCTGAAGAAGGATTGATCCGAATTGTTAGCCCGACGCGCGTGCGAGGGATTGTTGTCGTTCTGCGATGGCGTGCATACCCGTGGGTTCCCCTCGCTTGCGCGTCGGGCTAACAAAACAGCACCTGTTCGGAGGCGACATGCGGGACTCGGACGACGATTTGCCCGATGGCGTTTACCACGATGACGAATGGCAAACGGTGCCGTGCCGGTATTGTCGTGCGGAGATTGCCGAGGAGTCTGAGCAATGCCCGCGTTGCGGGCAGTACCAGTCGGCGGAAGATGCGCCGCGAGCCGAGCGTTCGTATTTCTGGCTCGTGATGATGATCCTCGCGGCACTTTGCGCGGCACTTTGGGCGATCACTTAGCTTTTGCGGATCCACTCGAACAAGCCGATGCGGTGACCATCGGGGTCGCGCAGAATCGCACGGCGATAGCCTTCTTCACTTTCGGTTGTGTCGTCGTCGGGAACGATGCTGAGCTTGGAAAGGCGAACCAGTTCCGCGGTCAGATTTTCGACTTCGAAGTAAACGATCGCGTGGCTATCCACCTTACCGGTGTCGCGATGTTCGCGGAGCGAGAGCTGCCCGCCCGCATCGAACTGGACGTATTTCTTGTCGGTATCGTGGATTCTCACGTGCAACCCGAGCTTGTCGCGATACCATGCCAACGACTTGGCAATATCCGTTACGGATAATTCGGTCATGTACAG
>JANXNT010000615.1 GCA_025353985.1 Limnoglobus sp. | reverse complement strand
GCCACGACTTCCGCGCCGTTCGCGTAGGTGTATTTCACTTGGAAATTTTCGTGGCAGTTGTAGCCATCGCCCTTACTGTACGGCGCGGTCGCCTTCAGCATCTCGACGCCGGTCGGGCCGCTTTCGTCCATCCCGAGCGCCCACTGTGCGATGTCGATATGGTGGGCACCCCAGTCGGTCATTTTGCCGCCACTGTAGTCGTACCACCAGCGGAATTCGTAATGGCAGTTCGTTTTGCCGTCCTTCAGGCGGTACGGCATTTTCGGCGTTGGCCCGAGCCACATGTCCCAATCGAGTTCCTTCGGCGCATCGACGGCGGTGATCGCCCCGCTTTGTGGGTTGCCGTTAATTCGGCACTCGATCCGCTTCACCTTGCCGATACGACCAGCGCGAACGACCTCGGCGGCGAGGCGGAACATGCCGCCCATTTCGCTTCGCTGTTGGCTGCCCGTTTGCAGAACGCGACCGGTTTCCTTCACGACCTTTTGCAGCAAGATTGCTTCTTCGACCGTCAGCGTCAGTGGCTTCTCGCAGTAGACATCTTTACCTTTGCGAAGCGCGTCGATGGCCACGAGTGCGTGCCAGTGGTCGGGCGTCGCGATGCAGACCGCGTCGATTTCACTACTGGCGTTTACCTGCCGAAAGTCCTTGTAAACCCGTGGCGTGTAGCCATCGGACAGGAACGTATTGACGGCGCGATCGACGTGGCGCAGATCGACGTCGCAGATCGCGGCACAATCGACGTGCTTGAATCGTTTGGCCGCACCGTAGAGCGCGTAGTTGCGGCTCTGCGGGCTGCCGATGCCGATGAACCCGACGCGCAGTTTGCTGTTGGCGGAAGTGGCTTTGGCTGCCGTGGCCGCCGTAGCGGCGTCGGCACCGAACACTTCCTTCGCGTACCACATCGGCAAACCTGCCGCCGTAAGTGCCGCAACCGAGTTCGTCATAAATCCGCGACGAGAGAGAGAACCCCGTTCGAAGAGCATAGAAGCCTCAGAAAGTAATGGGAGTGGCAGAGCAGTCGGACAAAAGCATCCTACCGAAATTGAAAATCGCCCGCCAGCAATTTCCGCACGAAAGGTGAATGGACCTTCGAAGTGATGTGTAGTTTCGGTTGACGGTGATTTCATGTCATCCTGGTTTTGGTTCTTTGTTTTTTCGGGTTTGCCCCGGAAGGGGCAACGGAATGTAGCCACGGGTGGAGTCTTATGTAAGGCATGCTGATGCTGTATCTCAGGGATTGAGCAAATGAAGTAAAGGCATGGCAAACCAATATTAACTGTAGCCAAAGCAGGTAAATTTTTTTTCTCAAAGCAGTAGTTGATTTTAATAAATACAAGATAAA
>JANXNT010000612.1 GCA_025353985.1 Limnoglobus sp. | reverse complement strand
TACCTGGCAACACTTTCGCGACCTCCGACCGCCGAAGAATTGGCGAAAGCTAGAGTTCGTGGATCGCGATGTCGGCGGTGGCTTTCGCGAGGATGAGCTTCTCGATTCGCCCGGTTTTCTCGGCGATTTTCTTGTTGAGGAAGTCGCCGTTAAGTAGGTGCATCGCCTGCGCGATGTTCGGCATCGTGGTTCGCTCGCACTCGCAAACGATCTGCCGTGCCGGGCGGCCGAAGGTGTCGAGCAAGTACGAACGCACTTCGGGGTCGGGGAGTTGTATCGCGCGGGTGCCGAGGGGTAGGCCGATGTACTTCTCGCGCGTGCCGGTGGCGAAGTCGATCGCGTCGGCCATCTGCTCTGCCGTCAGTCGCTTCGTCGTGTACCGGGTGAAATGCACGTTCGTCACATCGACCATATTCCCGTCGATCACGGCCGACGACAACTGGTACGCGCGGCTACGGAAGATCGTCTTCAACAGGTGTTTCACATCGTACTTGTTCGCCACAAAATCTGCGGCCAGTGCGTCGAGGAGTTCGGGGTTCGAGGCGGGGTTCGTCGCACGCATATCGTCGAGCGGTTCGACTAAACCGTGGCCCATGAGGTAACCCCAGAAGCGGTTCGCGAGGTTCTTCGCGAAGAACGGGTTCTCGGGCGTCGTCATCCAGTCGGCGAGTTTTTTACGGCGGTCGAATTCATCTTCCATCTCGACGGAATCGAACGGGCGTGGCTTCATCACTTTGCGTTTGCGCGGGTGCGTTGTCTCGCCCGTGGGGCGTAAATAGATCACGGTTTCCTGACCGAATAACCCGAACTCCGCGCTCGTTTTGCGGCCGAGCCGCGCGAAGAATGCGGCCATGCTGTAGTAGTCGTCCTGGCTCCATTTCTCGAACGGATGCTGATGGCATTTCGCACATTGCATTCGCACGCCGAGGAAGACTTGTGCGGTGGTTTCGGCCCATTCGTCGGGGTTGCTGCCGACCTTGTAGAAGTTCGCGGGGCCTTCGGTAAACGTGCTGCCTTCAGCGGTGATGACATCGCGGGCAAAGGCATCGGCGGGCACGTTGTCGCGCACGGCGGCACGCACCCAGTTGTGGAAACTCCACATGCCTTTCTCTTGCAGAGCCGTGCGATTGATCCGCAATAAGTCGCCCCATTTCAGCGCCCACCAGTCGATGAACTCGGGCCGTTCGACGACCGTATCGATCGCCTTCTCGCGCTTCTTCGGGTCGGTGTCTTTCTGGAACGCGCGGATTTCATCGGGCGTCGGCAGCGAGCCGATGGCATCGAGGTAAAGCCTGCGGAGGAAGTCGTCATCCGTCGCGAGTGGCGACGGGAGCAGCCCGAGATCTTTCCACTTTGTGGCTAGCTTTTCGTCGATGAAATTGTTCGCGGGGAACTTCGGGTAATTCGCGATTTTGGCGTACGGCAACGTTACGCGCGCGACTTCCGCTCGGCCCGCAAACCGGATCATGATGTGCGTTTCGCCGGTCGTCTTCGCGGTGACGAGGCCTTGCGGCGTGACGCTTGCGACAGCATCGTTCAGCGCATCGAACTGTGCGGTGGTCGTGACATCTTCGCGGCGACCATCGGACCAGATTGCGGTGACGGCGAGCGATTGCGTTTCGCCGGGCACCATGACGCGGGCACGTGGGAAAATCTCGATGCTCGTGGCAACGGGATCTTTGTCCGTCGGCTCGGGGGCACCGTCTTCCATCCAGCGCCGGATCGTTTCGTATTCGCGCGAGTTCGCGGGCAGTTTTTCGCCGCCGCCATGTTCCATATTCAACGATGGTTTCGCCAGCACGATGCTCCGGTCCGGGTCGGCCATCACGACGCGACGGCCTTCGTTACTGCGGACGATCTGTTCGTAATCGAACGACGGATCGAAGCCGAACAACGACAGTCGAAACCCGCCACGGCCGAGTTGCGCACCGTGGCAACCGCCTGCGTTGCACCCCGCTTTGGTAAGTATCGGCACGATCTCCGCACGGAAGTTCACCGGCATGTTCGCAGCATATTTCTCGACCGTTACGGTAATGCTGACCGTGGCACCGGCACTCACTGTCACCGCGGTGACACCATCTCCAATCGGTCGCAACATTCCCTTCGCATCGACGCTGGCCACCTTCGCGTTTGCCGTAATGAACGTGGCAGTAATCGTGAGATCGCGGGTGTGCCCGTCGGCGTATTCGCCGATCACGATCAGCCGTTGCAGCGATTGCGGGCCGGATAGGGTGACCGCGTTCGGGTAGACGATCAACCTTGTTGGTTGGCTATCGGCACGCGCGAAAGCGGAGAACGCGACGGCAAACGCAACGGTGAGAAGAGCACGCATGATTACAGACCCCGAAAACGCCGCCAGGTGGGTATCGAACACCGGCAACTGAATATTGGCGTAATGCACGAGATGCGTCAAGCGAAATCGCGTATCTTTCGGATTTGGCATCGGTGTTGCAGTGATGTTGTACATTTACCAACGGGAGGCGATGAAATGGGTATTTGCGAAGTGTGTGGCAACGTAACCGTTCACGGGGTAAAACGCTTGAAATCCAAGGCTGTTTTTGACTGAGATTGCCTTAAA
>JANXNT010000611.1 GCA_025353985.1 Limnoglobus sp. | reverse complement strand
GGTAACGCCCTCAGAGAGTGTGCGAAGGCTTCGTCGTGCCTCCTCGCTTCACATTCTAAGCCTAATTCAAAAGCAACGACCGTGCAAACGCTCGCCGTGAGAATCCCGGTAGTTGCTGTCGGATTTTCCGTGCAATTCGTTTCGCGTGACAAGGTAGTTTCGGCAATTTGTAACGCATCTCGGGCCTAGACTTTCGGTTCGCCGCGTAATCCCCACAGCCCTTCGCTACCCAAGCGAATGATTCGTCCGCCCACTTCGATCTCGAAAAGATCGTCGAGTGCATCGTATCGGAGGCAGTGCGCCGTCGCGCCGGGTATCAATCCGTGTTCGCGCCATTGTCGCAATCGTGCAGGGTTGTCGTCTTGGGCTTCGCGAATGATAGCCGACTGGCCGTTGCGCAGTTCGGATAGCCGCTGTAACACGCGGTTGGTCAGTTCGCCGGTAGAAGTGGGGATCGGGTGGCCGTGTGGGTCTTCGGCCGGTTCGCCCAGATACGCTGCAATCGCTTGTTCGAGCCGTGGCGAAATCGCATGTTCGAGCGCTTCGGCCTCAGTATCGACTTCGCTCCAATCTAGCCCGAGAACCTGCGTCAGGAACAACTCGATGAGGCGATGTCGGCGTACGACCCGTCTCGCGGCGAAGATCCCCGATGGCGTGAGCGTGGCCCCGTCGCCAGGCGTGTATGTGATCCAGCCCGCTTCCGCGAGGCGTTTGAGCATCCCCGTGACCGACGGTGCTTTCACGCCGAGCAGGTTGGCGATCTCTGCGGGCGAGACGATCTGCGCCGCCCCGCCGAGGTTGTGGATCGCCTTCAGATAGTCTTGCACCGCTTCGGACGGCTCGGACATGGCGATACTCATCGAGGAACGCAAACGACACGCGACTATCTTAGCCGAAATTGTTGTATCCCGAGAGTGCAACGCGCCACAAGGCGAAATTTCGCCTCTCATAATCGACGTAAGTCGGAATTGTGGAAGTTTAAAAACCGTGTTTTTCGTGTTTTTTCGTCTCAAAATGCCACTTTTTGATCGCAAATCGCTTATCGGTTCCGAGCGATTTTGCCGTAACTGTCACGCAAGTCATTGGTTACGCCGAGGGTCATCGATTTGACACTTGGCGAAAACATCGACCGAATGGGTACCAATATGGCACCAAGATTGACCAGAACCGACATTTCTAGGTCATTTTGAGACACTTTTGGGTACCGGATGCGCACGTCGCGAATTCCGACTTACGTCAAATCGTTCAAAACTTATTGACTGCGACAATTCGTGTGGGTGATACCGATAGAGAATTTTTTAGCGTCGGCTTTTCGCGTGGTGGAACGGCAGCCAGGCTCCGTTTTGCTTGCTGCTAGCGACACTTTGCGTGATGAACAACATGCCTTCGACGCCGTCGTAGACGTTCGGGTACACGGTGTTCACCATCTCGATCGACTCGCCGGCGGCCTTCTTGGCCATTGCGTCGTAGGCGGCGCAATAGACGTTGGCGAATGCCTCGAAGAAGCCTTCCGGGTGGCCGCCGGGCAACCGCACACTCGATGCGTGATGCGCCCCGACGTACGGCCCGCCGTTTCGCGTGTAGGTCTTGTGCGGCTGGCCGTTCTGGCGGAACGTCAGCGTGTTCGGGTCTTCCTGACGCCACTGGATCGAGCCTTTCGTGCCGTCGATTTCAATCGACACATCGTTCTCGCGGCCGTGGCTGATCTGGCTGGCGGTCACCGTTCCGATGGCACCGTTGTCGTAGCGGATGATTGCGGTGCCGTAATCGTCGAGCGCGCGGCCTTCGACGAACGCCTTTAAGTGTGCGGAAATTTCCTTCGGCAGAAGCCCCGTCATATACCGGCCGAGATTGTAAGCGTGCGTGCCGATGTCGCCGAAACAGCCCGCGATCCCGCTCTTGGTCGGGTCGGTTCGCCACGCCGCTTGCTTTTGATTGTCTCCTTCGATGCGCGTGCGGAGCCAGCCCTGAATGTAGCTCGAGCGGATCGCGTTGATCTCGCCGAGTTCGCCGGAAAGGATCATTTCGCGGGCTTGGCGAACGAGCGGGTAGCCGGTGTAATTATGCGTGACCGCGAACACGACACCGGCTTTTTCGACGACTTTTATCAGCTCTTCGGCTTGTTCCAAATTGAATGTCATCGGCTTGTCACAGATCACGTGGAACCCGGCTTCGGCGAACGCCTTGGCGACTTCGAAGTGAGTGTGGTTCGGCGTGGCCACGGAGACGAAGTCGATCTTGTCGGCACGTTTCGACTCACCGGCAAGCATTTCCGCGTAACTGCCGTACGCGCGATCTGCGGGGATGTCGTAGTCCGGGGCCGAGGCTTTCGCGCGTGCCACATCGGACGAGAGCGCGCCGGCCACGAGTGCGGCCCGGTTATCGAGTACGGCGGCGGTGGCGTGAACGCGACCGATGAAGGCCCCTTGGCCACCACCGACGAGGCCCATACGAAGTTTGCGATTGAGCGGTGAGTTAGTCGGCATCGGGACGATCTCCGGGAGTAGGGGAAGCGTCCGGGGATTCTACGAACATTCATGCGGATTGCCGAAGCGCAACGGGCATTTGTCGCTGGCCTCACAGAGTCCGGAGAGGGGACCGGTTAGCCCGAAGCGCCAGCTAGCGAGCTAACGCGTCGGGCTAACAATCCGGATCTAACAATTCGATCCCGTTCGCCCTACTCACCTACTCGATGTTCACTTCGCCGCCGTTGCGTGTGACCAGTGCGGCGAGCGCCCGGATGTCGATCGTTTGACGCAGGAACCGCACGGAGCCGTCGCCGATGAGGGCGTTGACGCCGCCGGTGTGGAAGCCGTAGATCTGGCCGGTGCCATCGACGCCGTACACGGGGTGGCCGTTGGGTGCGGTGTAGGTGCCGAGCGCTTCGCCGTTCGTCACGTTGATCGCGTTCGGGCCGGGGATCGTCAAACCGTCGGCAGATGCGCCTTTCAGCAAGTTCAACTCCGAGGCGGGCCGTGCCCAACCGCCGCCGTTCACGCGATTGTTACCGTTCGCGGTTAATACGATTTTGCCGTTACGATACTGGCTTGGCCGACCTGCGGATTCGGTGAGTTGCAGCGTATTCGACAAGCCATCGGTGAAGCTGCCGAAGTTCAATTTCACCGACTTCGAGATCGCACCGTTATCGACGCGCCCGGAATTGGCGGGCACGAGGCCGAGCGTGACGAGTTGCGGATCGACGCCGTAAAAGCCCGAATAATCGCCGTTGGCAACGATCGGCGTCCACGCTTCCGGTGGCGGTGCGCCGTCGAGGATTTGCCCGTTCGGGGCTGAGGGGCACTCGATCACTTTTAGTCGCGAACCGGTGAACGGCGTGTTGAGCGGGTCCGACCAGTTCACCGTCTGATTGATGTTCCGGTAGAGGTTATCCTGTTCGATTTGCGGCAAAATAAAAGTCAGCCAGCGGACGCGCACCGTGCTAGTTGTGCTCGGGCGAATGTTGCTCGGCAACGAACCATTCTGATCGTGGTAACCGTGGAAGCCCAGGCCCAACTGCTTGAGGTTGTTAATGCACTGCGTGCGAGCGGCCGCCTCACGCACCTTCTGCACCGCGGGCAGAAGCAGGCCGATGAGAATCGCGATAATCGCGATCACAACCAGCAGTTCGATGAGCGTAAAACCTTTGCGACGACGCGAGATCGATTTCAAACGGAACATTCGACTATCTCCTGAAACGGGATGTTGAAATTACTTTTTCACGTTGAACGGGGTCAGATCATTGCTGCCGGTGCTGATGGTGGTTTGCAACCCGGACGATTCGGGTTTTGCGAGCTTGGCGGGGAGCCGGTTCGATGGACCTTCATCGGGGCGGCCGGCCAGCCAGAGTTCGAGCGTGACGCGATACTCGCCAGCCGGGGCACCATCGGCGGTGTCGTAGGTCGTCAGCGAGAATGCGCCGTCGGCATCGGTCTTGCCTCGAGGCTTCGGGCCATCCTCGCCGACGGGGTGAAACACGACCGCGACATTCGCGAGCGGCTTCGTGCCATCGAGCACCTTGCCCGAAACGATAAAGGTCGGCTTGCGGTTGTCGGCCTTGCCGCACGACGAACAACAGACGGCGACAACGGCGAGGAGCAACACGGGCAGATGGCGGATTCGCGGCATACATCACCTTCTTGATGAACTTAGTTTTCCTCGACACCACAAGCATATCGTCACTAAGTTGATCTGTCTAGTAATGATTATTCGCAAGAGAAACGCGAATTGCCGCAAGTTGTTTTTAGATAGTGCTTTAGAGTGGCAGATAAATTTGAGAAATGATTTTCGTAGTGCTCGACACACACCAAATCTGGACAGGATCTACAGGATGGTGAAGAAACGAAACCGTATTTCTTTCCTTTCATCTCATCCTTTAAATCCTGTTAATCCTGTCTAAACGCAAAGTTGTTATCTGGACAGGATTTACAGGATCTACAGGATTGAAAAGGGAACGAAACCGTATTTCTTTGCCTTTCATCCAATCCTGTCTATCCCGTTTATCCTGTCTAAACGCCCCAAATGCGAGGACAACAACTTGCGTCGATGGCAAAAGTGCGATTGTCATTTATGGGAATTGCCTTGCGGCGATTGCTATCATAGAATTGCCGATTATCAACCGACTTTTTATTGGGGTACGATGGATATCACTGCAACGGCCACCGAGTGGCACGAAGAGCGAACAATCGATTCGGAAACTCCGATAGAACCCTTGTCATTGTGGGGCCGCATTGCAACGTTTTTTGGCATCATGATCCCGTTCGCGGGCGTCATCGGTGCGGGCGTGCTGATCTGGGGAAATGGCTTCAATTGGCTCGATTTCGCCTTGATGGCCGGGATGTACATCCTGACCGCCGGTAGCGTGACAATTGGCTTCCACCGGCTGTTCGTGCATCGCTCTTACGAGACGTCGATGTCGGTGAAGTTCGTGTTGGCAGTGACCGGTTCGTTCGCACTGCAAGGCAGCCTCATGAAGTGGGTGGCATTGCACCGCCGCCACCACCAGCACAGTGATACGCCGGACGATGTCCATTCGCCGCACCATTCGGGAACGGGCGTCATCGGATTTTTACGCGGATTCTGGCACTCGCACATCGGGTTCGCTTTCCTCGCCGATCCACCAAACCTCGAACGCTACGTTAAAGACTTGAACGCCAGCCCAACACTACGGTTGGCCGAACGCCTGTACATCTTGTGGGTACTGCTAGGCCTGGCGATTCCGTTCGCGCTTGGCGGGCTGATCTCTGGCACATGGATGGGCGCGTGGACGGGGCTGATCTGGGGCGGCTTGGTACGCATCTTCCTGGTACACCACGTGACGTGGAGCGTGAACTCGGCGTGCCACATTTGGGGCAAGCGACGCTACCGTAGCCGCGATGAAAGCCGCGATAATATCTTGTTCGGTATTCTGGCGCTCGGCGAAGGCTGGCACAATAGCCACCACGCCTTTCCCACGTCCGCACGCCACGGGCTTCTTTGGTGGCAACTCGATGTCAGTTACCTGATGATTCGCTTATTGTCGATCCTCGGGCTGGCACAAAAAGTCAAAGTGCCGAGCGCCCAGCATATAAAACAAGAACGCGTGCATTCTCGCGCTTCGGTGTAGTTTCAAATGGCTTCGGGGCCGCGTTCGCCGGTGCGGATGCGGAGGCACTCCTCGAGTGGCAGAATGAAGATTTTGCCATCGCCGATGCGCCCCTCCGGACCGGTGCGGGCCGCTTCCATGATCGCGTTGACAGTCGGTTCGACAAAGTCGTCGTTAACCGCGATTTGTAGCTGGACTTTCCGCAACATGTTCACCGTCAGTTCGTGACCGCGATAGATCTCCGATTGCCCTTTCTG
>JANXNT010000539.1 GCA_025353985.1 Limnoglobus sp. | reverse complement strand
CATCTCGGGGAGGTCGAGCGCGATCGTGCCGACACGAATGCCGTGCCGCGCGAGCTTGTGCTTCGTAATATCGTAAAGTTCGCTCGAATCGAGCAGCGCCTTCGACGGAATGCACCCGACATTCAGGCAGGTGCCACCGAGCGCCTTGTTCGCACGACGTTCGACGACGGCCACCTTCTTGCCGAGTTGCGCAGCCCGAATCGCCGCCACGTATCCACCCGGCCCCGCACCCACAACCACCAGATCAAACTTCTCCGGCATGTCGACTCCTGTGAACTTAAATCTCGAACAACATCCGTTCGGGGTTTTCGACGCACTCTTTGATTCGCACGAGGAACTGGACCGCTTCGCGGCCATCAATGACGCGGTGATCGTAGCTGAGCGCGAGGTACATCATCGGTCGGATGACGATCTGATCGTTGACCACGACCGCACGCTTTTGGGTGGCGTGCATTCCGAGGATCGCGGTCTGCGGGGGGTTCAGAATCGGCGTGCTGAGCATCGAGCCGAAGGTGCCACCGTTGGTGATCGTGAAGGTGCCGCCCATCATGTCGTTCGGCGTAATTTTATTATCGCGAGCACGCTTGGCGACGTCGGCGATGGCCTTCTCGATGTCCGAAAAGCCGAGCGTATCCGCGGCCCGAATCACCGGTACCATGAGGCCCTTCTCGGTACTGACGGCGACGCCAATATCGTAGAAGTGCTGCATGACGATGTCGGTGCCATCGATTCGCGAGTTGACCATCGGGAACGCCTTAAGCGCGTTCACGGCCGCCTTCACGAACACCGACATGAAGCCGAGTTTGACGCCGTGCTTCTTCTCGAATTTCTCGTTGTATTTCGTTCGCAAATCCGTGATCGCCGTCATGTCGGCTTCGTTGAATGTCGTCAACGTCGCGGTCGTGTTTTGCGATTCCAGTAGGCGTTCGGCAATGCGCTTGCGGATCATCGTCATCGGCTGACGCGTCTCGCGGCCCGCGATGGCCACCGGCGCTTTCGTGGAAATCGCCATCGTGCCGTTCGGCTTCGCCTGA
>JANXNT010000519.1 GCA_025353985.1 Limnoglobus sp. | reverse complement strand
TTTATCGCAGGGATGTGTTGCTCGAAACTGGCGGTTTCCCCGAAGATTTCGTCGCGTATTTCGAAGATGTCGATCTCTCGCATCGCATCCGGAATGCGGGGCACGAGATCGTTTACGAACCCGAATCGATGGTCTGGCACTGCGTGTCCGCATCATACGGGCAATTACCGAACCGCAAGTGCATCGAGCAACAATCGCGGAATGAAGAGCGCGTATTCTGGCGAAATGTGCGAGGCCGCCAGCGTTTGCGTTACCTGCCCCGGCACATGGCCGTACTCGGCGCGAAAGCCGTCCGCCGCTGGCAAGAAGGACGGTTACTCCCCTGGGCCATCGGCCGCCTGCGGGCGATTCTGCCGGGCGGATAGTCACGATTTTGAATCGATTTCCGGTGCTAACGCTGTTGGGCAGTGCTCGGCAACTCGACGACAGGCAAGTTGCCCGCCAGAGGCCACCAACGACCGGCAGCATCCTTGTGGAACTCGTGGGGTGATCGGATACGTTTTGTTAGCCCGAAGCGCCAGCGAGGGAGTCGTGGCGAATCTTTGAGACGCGCCGCAAAACCGACATTTTAGGCGTACGAACCGTCGTCGATGCCTCGAAGTTTACACTGCCTCTGTGGCTTGCACCGTTGGCCGGGCCGGCATGTCTGTAGCAGCGCGCGAAGGACCGGATTGACCGCGTCGGACTCTTGGAAGGCCGCCGCGACCTCGGGATCTAGCACGACGAGACGCCCTTCTTCATGGCGGCCGCGAAGCGGTTCGGTTTGGCCCGGCTGTTGTCGAAATGATATTCGTCGCGTAGCTCATCATTCACTGGTACACCCTCCCATCGGGTTGTCTTCATGGTTGCGACGCTCGGCAGAACTGGCCACCCGATTGGGTTACGATTCCCCTACTTCTTCGCTTTCACGACAATATTGTACCGGCCTGGCAGGTTCCAGATCGGAGTCACGCTTGCGGAATATTGATACGTTTTGAACGAAACGATCTTCCCGCCCTCCTCGGGAACGAAATTGCCTTGCTCCTGGATCGTTCCCGGGATCAACATGCCCGAACGAAATTCGTAGACCTTTCGCGGTGTCGTCGAACCCGAATTGAGATGCTCGTATCCTGGGCCAGAATACACAATTAATTCCAATTCTTCCAAGCCAGGCCCAACAAACGGCTCCAGACGTTGGGTCTGATGGAATTCGCCGTCTGCATCTAACCTACCAATAAGAAGAGACTTATTTCGATAGATCCCGACCAAGCGCTCCGTGTTGGGAACAAATCGGTAATCGAACGGTGGCTTACCACTCGCCGCTAATGCGGCCACCGTAAACGCCGTCAGGATCATGTTGGTCATGGTCGTTACCTCGCTTGATAAGGAGCATCCCGATTTGGCCTTCCCCATACGAAATCGCGAAGTCAATAAGTTTTAGATGATTTGACGTAAGTCGGAATTCGCGTCGTGCACGGATGGTCCCAAAAGTGTCTCGAAATGACACGGAAATGTCGATTCTGGTCAATCTTGGTGCCATATTGGTACCCATTCGGTCGATTTTTGGTCCTATTTGGACGATACTTTCGCCGAGTGTCATATCAATGACAATCGACATAACCCTTAACAAGGTTGATAGATACGGCAAAAATGAGCGAAACGCATCCGCGATTTGCGATCAAAAAGTGGCATTTTGAGACTAAAAAACAGACGAAAACACGGTTTTTGAACGTTCGCAATTCGGACTTACGTCGATTATGAGAGGTTCGTTTACACCATTCCCCACATGCGGCGCAAGCCCCACTCGATGCCGAGGAGGATCGCGAACGCGATCAGCCAGCCCGTCAGGAAGCCTTGCGAGTGGTTGCGTCGCCAGTCGGGTAGGAAGCGTGGCTTCGGCTTCACTCCTTCGGGTTTCTGCGTTTTGAGTTCCTTCAGGAACGTCGGCAGGTCTTCGAGGCGGAACGCCTTCCCGCCGCCTGCTTTTGCGAGTTTATCGAGATAATCGTGGTCGGCAGCGGACCGCAGCAGTTCGTCGGAAGTCTCTGCGTACGCCAAGAATCGTGCTGTCGCGTCGCCCTTCACTTCCTTGCCCGTGCCATCTTTGCCGATCGCTTTCAGCGTCACGATATATTCGCCGGGTAATTGCGGGTCGAACAGCACTTTGCTGCCACCCGCGGCATCGGCGACAATCGGCCGCACGGGGGCTTCTTCGGGCTTCTGGCCAGGTGCGATGACGCGGACTTCGAACTTCGGGTCGAGCGCATCGGCCCCACCCGCGCCGCGCAACCCGAGCTTGATCGACTGCTGCCCTTGCACCGGCAGGCGGCGATACGCGGGGCGGGCGAATGCTGCGCCTTCTTCCTCTTCTTGGTGTGCCAGCCACAACACGAGGCGTCGCCAGAACTGCGCGTGAATCTCGATGCCATCGCGGGTTCGCGGCAAATTCCGCATCCCAAACGGCTTCCAGAGGAACGTGTCGTATCCGGCAAACGCCATCACGCGGCCCTTGTTGCCGCCATCGAACTGCCAGCCGACCATAAGGTACGGCGGTTTCAGCTTGCTAATCACCTGCCCGCTAACCACCGCATCGCGACCGTCGGCGGCGACGGCGTACACGGTCGAGCCGACACGCGGTTCGCCGAGTTTCGCAATCGCGGTCATCCGGTTCGTAGGCACGCCGGGCGTCGAGCCGTTGAGGCGATCCCAGAGTTCGCGGGCGTTCTCGCGGTTCGGGGCCACTTTCATCAGGAAATCGAGGCCCTTATCGGTTGGCACCGTCTGGAAGCGTTTGTTCTCGCCACGGAAAATGTCATCGCTAACGCCCGCCGGGAACTTGTCCAGCGATACGGGTAAAATCTCCTCGATCGGCGAGCCTTTCCAGCCGCCATCGAGCGGGCGATCCGGGTTCCCCGCGAACGAGGCATCGCCGCCCATCAGCAGCAGCCCCGCGCCCTTGTTCACGACTTGATCGCGTATCCGCTTCGCCAGCTTCGGGTCGATCGCCTGCAACTGCTTCGCGGAGATGTTCCCGAGAATAATCACGTCGTAACTGCGCGTATCGAAGTCGAAAAACTCGCGTTCTTCAGCGGTTCCGGCGTCGTCGCCCTGCCGCAAGACTTCCGCGACATCGAAGCGTTTCTCGGACCGTAATACGTCCCGTAACAGCGTATTTTCGATCCGCAGCCGATCGACGAGCAACACGCGTACGCCTTCTTTCGTCACGGTCATGTAAGTCTCGACGACGTTGTTCGCGGGTGCGACATCGCCGGGGACTTTGTCGATAGGGATCTCGACGCGAACCTTCACTTCGCCCGGCTTTTCGGGTGCTTTGACCGTAATCGAGACTTCGTTCCCGACGACTTTCGTCAGTGTAAACTCTTCGAGTGCCACCTGTTTATCGTCGAATAACACGCGGACTGGCACGCGGGCGTTCTGGAAGCCGAAGGCGTTGACGAGCACTTTGATCGTCACATCGTTTTTGACGGGAACGGGCGTCGGGTCGGCAGCCACGGCGGTGATCGCGATGTCGCGGGCATTTGGCGGGGTCGTTGTCGAACCGACGCTGAAGGTGTGAATCGGGCAGATCGCACGCCAACGTGCGGCTTCCGCAATCGCTGCATACGTCGTGCCGTTATCCGCGCCGTCGCCGATAAGCAAATGGCCGCGTACGAAGCGTTCGGTCTGCCATTTGTCGAACGTGCGGTTGAAGTAACTTCCGTAATCCGAGCGTTTAATGTCCGCTCCGGCCGCCGGATCGTATTTGTGAAGTGCTTCGTTGAAGTCCGGGCGACCGACGGCGTACAGCGACACGTTCACGTTCTGCTCGGCACGCAGTTCCTCGAACAATGGCACGCACTTTTCCAAGATCGTATGCACCGCCGCGATGCGTGTTTGGCTGTTGAATTCGTCTTTGATGCTCATGCTTTCGGAAAGGTCGATGCCCACCAGTAGCGTTGAAGGCAGCTTCGGGTCTTCCTGAATTCCCAGACTGGGCCGCAGTGTTGTGAGCAATGCGATGGCCAACGCAAGCAAGCGAAGTGCCAGAACGACCGCGATGCGGGGCCGCGATGCCGACGGGTGACGCAAGTACGCCCAGAGTGTCAGCCCGACGATGATCGCCGCCACGATGCACAATGCGGGCACGCCAAACGGATACACCGACCACGGGTAAACCGGGCGAAGCGACAGGAAATAATCGGTTTCCGATGCCATAAGCGTCTACCAGCCGAGCGATTCGCGGAGTTGATCGAGGCCGCCGACGAGTGCGGCATCGAGGGTGGCGAACTTCGCGGTGGCGTCGAACCGTTTGCCGTTCGTCGTTTGCGTGATGGCGCACATGAACTGCCCACCGGCGGGGCGGGCGTCCAGGCGATACTGTGGCTGTCCGTTCAGGATCACCACCACCGTTTGGGCACCCAGGCCCAAATTGAGCGATCCATCGCGAAGCTTCAGCCAGTCGGGAATCATCGGCAACGCCATCGGTCACATTCCTCATCAGTGTAGGTGGCGTTTATTCTATGTAATCGCTCGCGGAGTCGGATTTTTCGCTCTCCTAATCGACGTAAGTCTCCATTGCGAAAGTTCGAAAACCGTGTTTTCGCGTGTTTTTCCGTTTCAATAAGCCACTTTTTGATCGGCTTTCGCTTATTGGTTTTGGGGGGTTTTGCCGTATCCTGCGATCCTGTCTTGGTTTGTGCCGAGGGACGCCGATAACGCATATGAGACGACGACGGTCAAAGGGCGACCAAAAGCGACCAAAAATCGACCGTACGCGCCTTTTCTATGTCATTGCGCGCACTTTCTATGTCATCGCGCGACACTTTTGGGTACGTCCGTGACAGTGTGCAAAAGTCGACTTACGTCAATTCAATAATAACTTTTTGACTCCGCGATTTCGTGTGGGTTTGCGAAATTTTCCGAATTGTTGTCAGAACGGCGAACGGCTCGCGTTGTGTGTGCGTTCATGCGGAAGTGGTCCGATGTGAACGCAATGTTTTCTTGAGGGCGATCCGATGTTTCGGCTCAATCATGCGGTGGTGTTGACGGCTCTGACGTGCGGAATCTTACTGACGAACGCACCTGCCTCCGCAGGCACGTATTCGACCTACTCGTACTCGACCAGCCACGGATATGGCTATCGCACGTACACGTATTACTCGGCGACATATCGCAGCTACCATTCGCACTACGCGGTGTACCTGCCGCACCAGCCTCGGTATGTGTACTACTACAACACGCATTCGCGTAAGTATTGGGGCCGCTACGATGTCCAGACGGGTAAATATCAACTATTAGCCGAAGCGGACAAGAAGGCGACGATCGCAGCGATTCCCGAATCGGACTTCGGCAAACCGGGTGAAATGCCGCCCGCCGAACCCGGTAGCGACGACACACTGCCGCCACCAGAAGCCGCACCCAAGGCCATCCCAAGTGGCACCTGCCACCGATAGTACGGGATTGTGTTTAGCCGCGCCGCGAAGGCTTTGCGTAGCGAAGCGCGGGGCGCGAACTCCCGGAAAATGCGTACGGCTGGTATACCGGGACTTTGCAATCCGGTATGCTGGCATCGAAGGAGATTGTCATGAAGTACAAAATCGCAATTCACCGTGACGAGGAAGGCATCAGCGTCTCGGTTCCCGCCCTGCCGGGTTGTTGGTCCGAGGGCGATACCGAGGAAGAGGCGCTGTCCAACATCCACGATGCCATCCGGGAGTATCTGGCCGCCCTGGATGACCGCGTTCGCTGATGTTGAGGTCCGCGAGATCGAAGTGCAGGTGTAATCGTGCCACGAATTCCTGGCGTCAACCACCTCGATGCAGTCCGCGCCTTGGAAAAGGCAGGGTTCGAAATCATCAGACAGGCAAGCACATTGTGATGAGCGATGGCACGCGCCAAGTCACTCTCCCGCGGCACAATCCAATCAAGGCCTTTACGCTGGGCGGGATTGCAAAAGACGCAGGGTTGTTGGTCGAGGAGTTCCGCAAACTGTTGTAGCAAATATGAAATCATCCTGTTTGGCGGCAGAGGGCTTGCTGTGCGGCTGACTCAAACACAATGCGGTATGCACGGGCTGCTTGGTCGGCAGCTTCCAATGGGCATGCCCCGCGACCAGTCGCTTGCCGACCGTATCCGAGATGGCCATGCGTTTCTGGTCCGCATGGCCCGCGTCGATCTTGGGTACGACTCACTAGCTTGGCACGAGTACCTTCGCGCCACCGACAGAGGGTATCGTTGGAGCAACAAGCACCTGGGATTCCCACGTCAGATCGCCATCGCGCTAGCCAACCCGGAATGGCAGGCGGCGGTGGCAACCATTCGGAATACCCCAGATGCCCCAGGAACTTCCGCCCCAGGAACTTTCGTGCGGGCTGTCGTATCCGGATTCGTTTAGCCGCGACGCGAAGGCTTTGCGTAGCGAAGCGCGGGGCGTGAACTCCCGGAAAATCGTATTGTCGCCCGATACGCCGTGCCCACGCGCTTCGCTCCGAAGACTACGCGGCGCGGCTAAACGGGGGACGGAAGAATATTTTTGACACGATGCTTTGAGACAGGTAATTTCTCATGTGTGGATTTAGACCTGTTCGCGGGGGAGGCAGCGATGGACGAGCCGGTGGAGGTAATTCTGCTGTCGGGATTCGACTCATACGGCGAGCCTGAGATGCGGCGTATGACTGACGGCAGTCTATACGTAGTCTTCAACTTCATGCCGCCGTCTTGGGCGGAGGAGTCCTCGGAACGGTTTGACGACTTTGATCAGCAACTCGCCCACGCCACTGGCGTGCCAGTCGAGTGGGAAGATCGCGAGTTCTTCCGGTTGGCACGTACTGCCGCCGACACCGTGGAACGGGTCCGCGGATTTCTCGCTTCCTATCCGCGGTAGTCGATGGGCCTAAAAGTACCGCCACCCCCGGAACTTCCGTGCGGGCTGTCGAATCCGGATTCGTTTAGCCGCGCCGCGAAGGCTTTGCGTAGCGAAGCGCGGGGAGCGAACTCCCGGAAAATCGCATACTAAAACGACGTTTAACTATGCCGTAGGGCCTCGATCGGGTCGAGCCTTGCGGCGCGTTTGGCGGGGTATAACCCGGAGAGCAAGCCGACGAGGACGGAGACGCTGAAGGCGAGGATGGGCGACCAAGTGCGGATCATCGTTGGTACGCCGAACGCGGATTGGAGGCCATACGCAAGGCCGACACCGAGCGCGACGCCGACCAGCCCGCCGCCGCACGACAGCACGAGCGTTTCGACGAGGAACTGGAGCGCGATGTCCCACTGTTTCGCGCCGAGCGCACGGCGAATGCCGATCTCGCGGGTTCGTTCGGTAACGGTGGCCAGCATGATGTTCATGATGCCGATGCCGCCGACGACGAGCGAGATTCCGGCAATCGCACCGAGGATGAGCGTGAACAGCCGTTGCGTTTCCTCGGCCTTGCGGAGCAATTCCAGTGGCACGAATGCCTGCACGTCTTTCTGCGGGTGAAACTGATCGATCATCGCTTGAATCGCCAGTGCCGTTCGCGGGACATTTTCCAGCGAATCGACCGTCACCGTGATCTGGCTAATGTCGAGCCGTTCGACGTTGTAGCCATTTTTGAACGTGATGAGTTCGCGACCGATTCGCGCGCGATCCGTGGCAAACGGAACGAATAACACCCGCGCGAATTCGGCATCGCCGCCACTTAAACCGCCCCCCGCGAGTTTCTTATCTTCGGTGACACCGACGATCGTAAACGTGATCGGTTCGCCCAAACCATCGATACCGACCGAGCGACCTACAGCGTCTTCTGTCGGAAACAACGCATCGGCGGCCGAGGAACCCAGCACTGCGACGTTGTCGAGTTTTTCTTCATCGGCAGCAACGATGTTACGGCCGCGAAGGATCGTGATGTTGTTCTGGATAAAGAACGCGGGCGTGACCGAAACGAGTCGGACTTCGAGTTTGTGTTCGCGGTAGCGAATCGTTTTGCGGAACTCGCGCATTGGCGTGGCCGACGTCACCGTGGGGATCGTTTCGCGAATCCGCCCGAGGTCCGGATAGGTCAGCCCGAAGGCATACAGATCGGCCCCTTTGCGGTCCGACGAATCTTCGAGCGGTTTCACGCTCCGCAACAGAATCGTGTTCGCGCCGAGGTCTTCGAGTTGCTTGAGCGCCTGATACCGCGCCGCCTCACCGACCGCCAACATGACAATCACCGACGCCACGCCGAGCACGATGCCGAGCGCCGTCAGCATCGATCGCAACCGGTGTGCCGCGAGTGCCCGTAGCCCAATTCGAACAACGTGTGTAAAGCCAACACTCATGTTAATTGCATTTCTGTACGCGGATTTTCTTCTGCTTTGGCGGTTCCGGCAACGCTTTCGCCGCTGCCTCCAGCGACGCCTCCTGCGACGCCTCCTGGGCTTGTTCGGCTTCCGCTTCCAGCAAGGCTCGTCGTCGGGCCGCGAACTCTTCGTATTCCGCTTCGGCTTTCCGCACAGCCTCCGCATGGCTCACGGTGCCCTTGCCATCCAGCACGGCACGCTCGTTGAACCGCAGGAACGCTTCGAGTTTCGTTTCCCAATCCTTCAGGAACACCTGTTTCCGTCGGCGGGCCTGGTCCTCCGCATAATCGAGCCACATCACCACGATCCGGTTCAATTCGTCGATTTCCTCGGCCGTCAGGTAGTTTTTGGCGGTGACCACATCGCCTTTCCGAACGACGCTCCCTTTCCACGTCGTCAGGCCCATGTTCGACTTCTGGGCATCGACACGCCCGGCGATCAACTCGGCCGCCGTCTTACCCGTGGCCGCAAAGTGCAACTTATTTTGGATCGTCTGGAAGAAAACCGTCACTTTCTCCATCGATGTCACGTCGTAATCTCCGGCTAAAGCGAAGATCTCGCGGACTCGCAAATACATCCGCTTCTCGCTGGCCCGGATGTCCCGTATCCGTTCGAGCAACTCGTCGAAATAATCCGGCAGACCAGACCCGGCAACAGGCGGATTCTTCAACCGCTCGTCGTCCATCGTGAAGCCTTTGACCAGATACTCCGTCAGTCGTGCCGTCGCCCACTGGCGGAACAGCGTGCCGCGTTCCGAACGCACTCGGTAACCCACGGCGAGAATTGCTTCGAGACTGTAGTGCTCGATTTCCCGAGAAACCTCCCGAGTGCCCTCAATTCGAACTATCCGGAATTTCCGGATAGTTGCCTCCGCAGCCAGTTCCCATTCGCTGTATATGTTCTGAAGATGTTCGTTGACTGTTCGCACGTCGACTGCAAACAACTCCGCCATCAACGCTTGACTCAGCCAAATCGTCTCGTGCTGGAACCGGCACTCGACTCGACTTCGGCCATCTTCGGTTGTGTAAAGTCTGAACTCACCAGCGGGGATCATTCCTTCACTCATGGCTGCCTCTCCACGGAATGTGCCTGCTACACCTCACACGGCAGGAAAGATACCATTACAGATAGTTCAACATATCAATTCTATTCTTATTCTGGTGGCCGCAGGTCTTTAGGCCGGCTCGGCGGAAGTGAAAAGCATCTCTCAGTACGACCGCATCATCGTAGGGACGGGCGCTTTCCGCTGGAGATTCCGTTTCGCCCGGAATGCAATTGCGGTTAATGTTTCGTTTTCAATCACTACCAAAAATGGGACAGTCAATCACTTCCGCCACTTACGTTCGTCGCACGACGACGAGCGTGCGATCGTCGGTTGGGGGGCGGCGATTCGTGAACTGGTCGAGTTCGCCGAGAATCGCCGACCGGAGCGCATCGGCGGTTGCGGGGCACGATGCCAAGCGTTCGTCGATTCGCTCGGTGCCGAAGACATCGCCGTTGCTATCGACGGCTTCCGTCACGCCATCGGTGAAGACCACGACTTGATCGCCACGTTTCCAATCGACGACGAATTCGGGGTAAAGCAATCCTGGCGGACTGACGCCGAGGGGCAGCCGTTGCACGCGGTTGAGCGTGACGCGGGAGCCATCGGAACAACGGCTGAGTCGTGGCGGAACGTGCCCGGCACTGGCGTAGGTAATCGTGTTCTTGTTGGGGTCGAATACCGCATAAAACGCGGTCACGAACACGCCGGAGTGTCGGTTGTAACGCCCGGCGAGGTTCGCGTTCAGGTGCGTCAGAAACGCCCCTGGTTTTGCGGGGTTTGCGGCGGCGGCGTGGGCAATGCTGTGCGTGATCGCCATCAGCACCGCGGCATGGCTACCGTGCCCGCTGACATCGGCAACGAGAATGCCCAATGAGCCATCGGGGAGTGGGAAGAAGTCGTAGTAATCCCCACCCGCCAGGCATGCTGCACGATAATACACTGCGACATCAAGGCCGGGCATTGTCGGCGGCTTGGACGGTAACAGCGACTGTTGCAGTTCGGCAATATCTCGCAATTCCGCATCGGCGGTTTCGTTCGCTTTTTGCAATGCTTGCGAGAG
>JANXNT010000480.1 GCA_025353985.1 Limnoglobus sp. | reverse complement strand
TCGTGCGTCTCGCTTAGTGATTGAAGCGGAATTCGGGGCAGGTCGCGAGCGCCCACAACACCTGCCGTTGGGCCTCGGGAGCACGGTCGGTTCGCGATGTCAAATAACCCGTCAGCGTGCGAATTTCGTCGTCGGTGGCCGGTCGGCCGAGTGCCGTGTGGATGAACAGTTTCACCGTTTCCGCGGGTGACTTTTCGAGTTTCGCACGGCCGAGCAGAGTCCCACCGCCATCGGAGAGAAGTTCTTTCATCACACGCTCGCCGTTGCTAAAGAAGAGCGCTTCGGAGACGCCGATCTGGAACGTGTCCGTCGGCTGAGCGATCGTCGCGGCGATACCACGGCCCGCTGATTCCGCTTGCTCGATCCGTTGCTCGAATTCTTGCGGCTTCAGCGCGTCGTAGGTTTTCGGGTCGGACGTGGCGATTTTCAGCGATGTGCCGAGTTGTTGCGGCGTCAGTGGCCGTAAGCGCGCGACGGCGAAGGTGCGAACATCGGGGTGCGTTTCGCTCGGGTATTGGCTGCTTCGCGAATACGCTTTGCTGATCGCGATGCCACGAATGAGTCGCTGCAAATCGTACTTGTGTGCGGCCATATCGCGGGCGAGCCAGTCGAGCAATTCGGGGTGCGTCGGCGGATTCTCCGAGTGCATCTGATCGAGCGGCATCACCATCCCGAGGCCGAACAACCGATGCCACAGGCGGTTAACGATCGACTTCGCGAAGAACTCGGATTCCTTCGGTTGCAGCGCCGTTTGCACGAGTTTGGCCCGCGCGCTGAACGCGGGCACGCCGGGGGCCTGCTTCGCCGATTTCGCTTTCTCGGTCGCTTCCTTCTCGCGTTTTTGTTCGTCCTTGTTCGGCTCGCGAAGTGTATCCGTCTCAACGACCGCACCCGTTAGGAACATCAGCTTCGCGGCGCGTTCGGGGCCTTTCGTCGGCTTAAACTTCACCACGCCCGAATCGCGTTCGGCAATGATCCCGCTCGCATCGTAAGTCCGCGTCAGGAACGATTTCATCCCGAAGAAATGGTCCTGCGTCCAGTCCTTCACCAGCGGATGATCGTGGCATTGCGCACAACTCACGTTCACGCCGAAGAACGACACACTCACTTCATTCGTCAGTTTGTCGGCATCGATGAGGCGCGGTCGAAGGAACTCGGTCGAGCCTTTCATCGCTTCGTCGGGGAGCATCATTTCGCGGAACATGCGGTCCCACGCGCGATTCTCTTTCATCGCCACATTCAGGTAATCGCGGAGGCTACCGTTCTTGCCACCCGAACCGGGTCGTTCGCTCAGCATCACATCGAACAAGATCGCCTGGTACCGTGCAAATGCGGGCGATGCGATCAGGCGATCGACGAGTTTCGTGCGCTTGTCGGCGTCTTTCGACGCGAGGTACGCATCGCTTTCGCCTACCGTAGGAATGCGGTCAATCAAATCGAGCGTGAGGCGACGCACAATCGTGAGATCGTCAGCTTGAGGCGCGGGTGTGACGTTTTCTTCGAGGAGCTTCGCATCGACAAGCCTGTCGATGACTTGCGGAAGTGGCAAAGTCGCTGGCGGTAGTTCAGCCGCTTGCGAACGAAGCGAAAGCAATAGTACGAAAGCGGGTATGACAATCCGGAGGGTCATCATCGACGATGCTCCAACCGAGGCAGTGATCCGAAGGAGACGCCGTTCGCGGCGAGCAGGCAGGTTTGATTGATAGTAACAACCTTAGTGCGTAAAGCTAGCCAAATTTCCGCGACTGCAAATTTCATTCGCACACGCACTACGTATCCCGTCACTCCTGTTGCGATTGCGGGTCGCGTCTCGAAGACTCGC
>JANXNT010000461.1 GCA_025353985.1 Limnoglobus sp. | reverse complement strand
GAAAATTCGTGCGAGTGGTGGGATGGGTTCGTTACAAGCGACGGCACCCGCCACCACGAAACCGAAGCCGAACATGAGCGGGCCGCCATCGGGCAAGATCAAGATCGGCACCGGCCTCGCGGCGGCGCTCGCAGGGGCATCCGCCAGCCCGCCGCAGTCGATCCCCGCATCGCTGAAACCGCCCTCGGTGGCGGGCCGTCCGTCGCCGATCCCGCCGAATTCCCCGCACCTCACCGACTACGACGTCGAGCTTCTGCCACTCTCCGGCGCACTCTCCGCACCCGCCGATCTGGCCATCGCCCGCGTCGAGCAAACCCCGCCGATGCGACCGCTCTACGACCTCGATCGCCGCGACTTCCTCATGCTCGGCATCGGTGCGGGCGGCGTCATCGGTGCCATCGCCATCGGCATCGGCGTCGCGAGTATCAACAAGAATCGGCTCCGCGCTAACCCGTCCGAAACGAGCGAGTGATTGGTTCCATTAGCCGCGACACGCCGGCTTTGCGCAGCGCGAGGGCTTCACCGATATCCGAATCGGGGTGAAGCGCACGCGCTCCGCTACGAAGACTTCGCGTCGCGGCTAATTCCAATTTCGCTTTCTTCGGGGTCGATTGGCTTCGGCGGTCCGTTGCGGAGTTCGATCAGGCCCTGGAAGGCCACGTAAAACACAGGCACGAAAAACACCGCGAGCACGGTCGATGTGATCATCCCGCCGAAGACGGCGGTGCCGAGTGCTCGCCGACTGGCGGCACCTGCACCGGTTGCCCAGACGAGTGGCGCGACGCCGAGGATGAACGCGAAACTCGTCATCACGATCGGCCGGAATCTCATCCGGGCCGCCTCCGTTGCCGCTTCCCGCACGCTCCGGCCTTTTAGCCGTAATTCGCGTGCGAACTCCACGATTAAGATCGCGTTCTTGCTCGCCAGCGCAATGATGAGCACGACGCCGATCTGCGTATAGACGTTGTTGTCGCTACCGCGATAGTTGACCGCCGCTACCACGCCGAGCAACCCCAGCGGCACGACGAGAATCACCGCGAACGGCAGCAACCAGCTTTCGTATAGGAACGCGAGCACGAGGTAAACGAGCAGCACCGCGAGGCCGAACACGCCGACCGCTTCTCCGCTAATGCGTCGCTCTTGGAAGGCGATGCCCGTCCAATCCGAACCCATCGAGCGCGGCAAAACTTCCGCGCCGACTTCTTCCATCACCTTCAACGCTTCGCCGGAACTGACACCGAGAGCCGCCCCGCCGTTGATCGACGCAGTCGGGTACAAATTATATCGCGTAACCGACTGCGGCCCGAGGCGGGATTCGATCGCCATGAGCGTTGCTAGTGGCACCCGCCCACCGGCACGGTTTCGCACTTCGAGCTTGCCCAGAAGGCTCGGATCGGTACGGAAGCGGGCGTCGGCCTGCACGCGCACCTGGAACGTGCGGTCGAATTTATTGAAGTCGTTGACGTAAACCGAGCCGACGTTCGCCTGAAGTGCGGCGAAGACATCGCTGACGAGCACGCCCATTTTCTCCGCTTTCACACGGTCGATATCGAGGTAAATTTGCGGCACGCCGGCGCGGTACGTGGACGCAATCTTCTGGTCGATCTCGGGGCGTTTCTTCGCTTCGGCGATCACCGCCTGCGTTCGCTCCATGAGAATGTCAGCGCCGACGCCTTCGCGATCTTCGATCTGCATCTGGAAGCCACCCGCCACTCCGAGTCCCTGAATCGAGGGCGGCACAATCACGAGCGTGAACGCCTCGCCGATCTGCGAGAGTTCGCGCTGCAATTGGCCCACCATCGCGTCTTGTTGAAGTTCGGGTGTCAGGCGTTTTTCCCAGTCTGACCATGCGATGAACGCAGTCGCCGCATTCGGGGCTTGCGTACCATCGAGCAGAGAGAAACCGCCGAGTACGAACCAGCTCTCGACGCCGCCCTTCTCTGCGTTGCGTTCGAAGACGACGTTCATTTTGTGAACGACTTCCTTGGTCCGTTCGAGCGAAGCGCCGTCGGGGAGTTGCACCGCGATGATGACGTACCCTTGATCTTCGGGTGGCAAGAACCCGGTGGGGGTGCGTTGGTACGACCACCCGGCTAGCGCCGCGAGCGCGAGGAAGACGATCATCGTCGCCCACCAGACTTTGATGAGTTGCCGCACCGACCAAGCGTACGCGGCTTCGATCGGCTTCCAGACAAAATTGAAAGCCCGCGAGAAGATGTTCGGCCCGCCGGTTCGCGGCTTCAGCCACGTGGCACATTGCGCGGGTTTCAGCGTCAGCGCGTTGATGGCGCTCAGGAATGCGGTCACGGCAATCGTGAGCGCAAACTGCCGATAGAGTTGCCCCGTGATGCCGCTGAGGAACGCGGTCGGCAGGAAAACGGCCATCAGCACGAAGGTAATCGCGATCACCGGCCCGGTGACTTCCTTCATCGCTTGGATCGTTGCATCGCGCGGCGAGAGGCCATTCTCGATGTGGTGCGACGCATTTTCTACGATCACAATGGCATCATCGACGACGATGCCGATGGCGAGGATCAGCCCGAACAGCGTCAGCAAGTTGATCGAGAAGCCCATCAGCGGCATGAAGGCAAAGGCACCGATAATCGTTACGGGTACGGTCGTCGCAGGGACGAGTAGCGCTCGCCAGTTTTGTAGGAACACGAGGATCACGATCAGCACCAGCGCACCGGCTTCGAGCAGCGTGTAATACACCTCGGTGATGGCCGACGAGACGAACTTCGTCGTGTCGAACGGGATCGAATATTCGACGCCTTCGGGCAGTGTCGGCTTGAGTTTCTCCATCGTCGCACGGACGTTCTTCGCTACGTCAAGCGCGTTCGAACCGGGCAATTGATAGATGAGAATGTTCGCGGCTTCGAGGCTGTTGCGTTCGTTGAACGAGTCGTACGACTGCGCACCGAGTTCGACGCGGGCCACATCGCGCAGGTAGACGATTTGCCCTTCCGCAGCAGACTTAACGACGATGCCTTCAAACTCGGCGGGATCTTTCAATCGACCTTGCGTTGTCACCGTAAGTTGGAACGACTGCCCAATTCGGTTCGGTGGCTGGCCGATCTGCCCGGCAGGAACTTGCACGTTCTGGCGGGCGAGTGCCGCCACCACTTCTTGCGTGGTGAGTTGCCGCGACGCGAGCTTATCCGGATCGAGCCAGATCCGCATCGCATACGAGCCGACACCGCGAACTTGCACATCGCCGACGCCGGTGACGCGGCTCAGTTCGTCCCGGAGTCGCAGGCTGGCGTAGTTCGATAAAAACAGGCCATCATAATCGCCCTTCGGTGCGGTGAGCGAGATCGCAAGGATGATGTTCGACGACTGTTTCTTGACAGTGACGCCTTGGCGGCGCACTTCCTCAGGCAGCGTCGGCTCAGCTTTGCTCAAGCGGTTTTGCACGAGGACTTGGGCATCTTCGAGCCGAGTGCCAATTTCAAAGGTGATCGTCAATGAATAGCTGCCGTCCGCCGAACTCGTCGAGTTGATGTACGTCATGTTCTCGACGCCGTTGATCTCCTGCTCGATCGGCGCAGCCACCGTGTCCGCGACGGTGCGTGCGTTCGCACCGGGGAAGTTCGTGCTGACGATAACGGTCGGTGGTGTGATCGCCGGATAGCGTTCGACCGGCAAGCGGTTCAGCGCAACGAGTCCGAAGAGGATGGTCAGAATCGCAATGACGTTGGCAGCAATCGGTCGATCGATGAAGAATCGCGAGATCATAGGGGAAGCGTCCTGGGTGGGTGGAAATTATTAGCGGGCCACGGGCGATGTTGGCCCTTTTAACTCCCACTCTTCGGGCTGCGCCGTCGTACCCAAGCGGACTTTCTGTAAGCCGACTACGATCACCGAATCGCCGGGCTGCAAGCCTTTCCCCTTCTCGGGGTTAATCGAAATCGCCACGACGGAACGCAAGACCGGTGCGGACATCGCGGGCTTTTCTGCCGTGGCGGCTACCTTCGGCGCGAGCTTCCATTCCGCTTTCGGTGCCTCGCTTTCGGGAGCATCGCTGATCGGCATTCGCCAGAACTGCGGGCCGACTTTCACCGTTCGCTTCGTCACTTTGTTGTCCGCTTCGACCACATAAATGTACCGGCCTTCTTGCCCCGTCATGAGTGCGTCTTCGGGGATCAGTAGCATGTCTTGCTCTTTGCCCCGCGGTACTCGCACGCGAGAATACAAGCCGGGGTACAGCAGCCGCGACTTCTGCGAACCGATCATCGGGTTCTCGACGCGTCCCCGTAGGCGAACCGTTCCGGTGCCCGTTTCTACGCGGTTATCGCGGAAGTCCATGAAGCCAGCATGTGGGTAGCCTTCTTCGTTCACAACGCCGATATCGACGCGAAGATCGCCCTTCGCAGGGCGTGTGACCGTGTTGTCGGCCACCGCCTTCTGGTATTCGACGAAGTCGCGTTCGGGAACATCGAAGTACACGTGGAGCGGATCGACGCTGAGGATGGTTGTCAAAAGCGTCGGTTCTTTCTGGCCGACGAGGTTGCCACGTGTCACGCGTGTACGGCTAATTCGCCCGGCGATTTCCGCACGAATATCTGTGTATTCGAGCTTCAATTTCGATGTACTCAGCGACGATTGGGCCGCGCCTTTGCTAGCGACCGCGACCTTGAGTTGCGCCTGCGTCAGCGCGAGCGTTCCGGCCGATTTTTCGAGTTCGGACTTCGAAGCAGCAGCCCCCAAACTCGTAACACGTTCAAAATCCGACTTCGCGTTACGGATCTGAACTTCGGCGTTCGCGATGTCCGCTTCGGCCTTGGCGACCTCGGCTTCGCTCTTCGCGACTCCCGCGAGGTACTCACGATTATCGATCTTGTAAAGCGGCTTATCCTTCTCGACTTCGTCGCCTTCTTGGAAGAGAATTTCCGTCAGCATCCCTTCGACTCGCGCTTGCACCTGCACCAATTCGATCGCGTCGAGATAGCCGTTGTACTCGTAGTAGTTCTGGACTTTCTGCACGACGGGGTGAACGACCGCCACGATAGGCGGCGGTGGGGCCGCCGGCGCAGTTTTCGCAGGACGACAACCGGAACAGGCCGATGCAATCAGCATCAGCGCCAACAGTCGGCGAACGGGAACAGAGTGTGTTGGCAATGTCGCATCCTTAAGAGAGCGCAGATACACGCACGGCCGAGTAAGCCATATGACATTACCTGTATTCGTGATGAGGCCTTTCATCAAACGGGATGGGGAAGCAGCATCTTTTGTGCCGGTACTTGAGAAGTGCATACAGATAAAGGGATCGGCTCGAAATCAGGAGAGTAATGAGAAAAATGGCAATCGCGGATGCTTTGGCCTTTGGTGGCCGGCATCGCGATTGCCGATGTGCGTGAAGTCAGGCGAGGATCAATACGACAGCGACAGTCCCAGATTCAGCCCTTGCACCCAGAAATCGGAGGTCGAGCGACCGAAGTCGAAGTTGGGGCGTCGGTTGTCGGCATCGCTCGGCGGTTCGGCAACGAAGCGAATCGGACAGTCGTTCACGGTGCCATCGAAAGCCTGGGC
>JANXNT010000460.1 GCA_025353985.1 Limnoglobus sp. | reverse complement strand
GAAGTTCCCGGGGATGGCACTTGCGGGGATGCTCGCGGCCGATGGCGCGCTGGGGGCGGCCGAGTCCACGAAGCCGAGTTCCAGCTTGCTGAACCCGATGGCCGTGAAGAAGCCGATGTTCCCTGCGAAGGCGAAATCGGTGATCTTCGTGTTCTGCTACGGCGGCCCGAGCCACATCGATACGTTCGATTACAAGCCGTATTTGGTGGGCAAAGACAACAAGATGGTGCCGATCAAGACGTTCGGCCGTGGTGGCAAACGGAACGAAGGCCGGATCGTCGAGCCGCGCTGGAAGTTCAAGCAATACGGTAAGTCCGGCAAGTGGGTGAGCGACCTGTTCCCGCACGTGGCGACATGTGTCGACGACATTGCGTTCGTGCAAAGTATGTACGCGGAGTCCCCGATTCACGGCTCCGCATTGCTGATGATGAACTCCGGGCGATTGCTATCGGGTAACCCGTGTATCGGGTCGTGGGTGACGTACGGACTCGGCTCGGAGAACGAGAACCTACCTGGTTTCGTGGTGATGCTCGATAACACCGGCGGGCCGATCAGTGGGCCGAAGAATTGGTCGAGCGGCTATATGCCAGCCGCGTATCAAGGGGTGACATTGCGGGCGAGCGGTACGCCGATTTTCGACCTGCAACCCCCAGCCGGGACGAGTCGCGCACAACAGCGCGACTTGCTGGATCGGCTGAAAGAAAAGAACCAGGAACACATGCTAACGCGGGTCGATAACAGCGAGCTATCCGCACGCATCGCCAGTTACGAACTCGCATACAAGATGCAGCAACACGCCCCGGAGGCGGTCGATTTCACCAAGGAAACCAAGGAAACCAAGGAACTTTACGGCATCGACGGCAGCAATACCGATGACTTCGGCAAGAAACTTCTGCTGTCGCGTCGGCTCGTGGAACGCGGCGTACGCTTCGTGCAAGTTTACAGTGGTGGGGCACACAACGACGACAACTGGGACGCGCACTCGGACATCGCGAAGAACCACAACAAGCATTGCGGCAACACCGACAAACCGATCGCGGGATTGCTGAAAGACCTGAAGCGGACGGGGTTACTCGATTCGACGATCGTGATCTGGGGCGGCGAGTTCGGTCGTCAACCGACGGCGGAATACGCGGTGGGCACTGGCCGCGACCACAACGCGTACGGCTTCACGATGTGGATGGCGGGCGGCGGCATTAAAGGCGGTGTAACGGTCGGCAAGACCGACGACTTCGGCAACAACGCCGTCGAAGACCGCTACCACGTCAAGAACCTCCACGCCACGGTGCTGCACCAGATGGGCCTCGACCCGAACCACCTGTCGTACTTCTACGGCGGCCTCGATCAAAAGCTCGTCGGCGTCGAAGGTGCCGAGCCGATCAAGCAGATTATCTGAGTCATCTCGTGCCAGCCCGCAGCGCAAGCAAGGGGAACCCACAAGAAACTTCACGCAGTGTCTCGATTGTGGGAAGCGCACCCTTGCTTGCGCAGCAGGCTGGCACGATTTTCCGGCCAGCCCGCCTGAAACTGAGTGGTTCATCCAAGGAACCCACAAGGGAAGCCCCTACGAAATCACTTCAAGACCGGATCGACTGAATTTTGAGAAGGAAATGTTCGCTCTGAAAAATAGCACAACCCCTTGCTCGCGCAAAGGGCTGGTACGATTTCCGGCTAGCGCAACCCGTTTGGGTCGCGAAGATTCACTTTTAGAACCGGTTTACTTGCGGCGACGGAACGCACGCATCAGGCCGACGAGTGGCAGGCCCAACCCGGCGAGCGCGAGCGTGGTCGGTTCGGGGATGAGGTTCTCGCCACCGGTCGTTTGCGCTCTTGGCACATCGGTATCGGTGATGTTGCTATCGATGAGGCCATCCGAAGTACGGTTAGTGAGTGCCGTAAACGAGTCGATGTTGACTTCGCTCAGTGTCGAGTTGGCCCAAAAGTTTCCAAGGCCGATCTGGCCGCTTGGGATCGTCGGCCCAGTGTAGGTCCACGTTAGGTTGAACGCTTCGGGGTCGTCTTTCGGACGCAGGCGGTCGGGGGTCAGGCCGGTTTTCGCGGCACCGAACGTCCAGCCTTCGGGTGCTGATTCATTGCCCGCCACGTAGCCGTGGAAGTCGTAAATCGTGAAGTAGTTGCCGGACTGGAGTTTCATGTCCGTCGGCAGCACGATCGCGTACGTCCAACGGAAGTTTTCCGCTTCGGGCGTGACCGTGACCGCAACCGGCAACAGACCGGCTTCGACCGTCGAACCGGTCGCCACGGCCACAACGGCGGCGGCGAATAGGCGCGTCATCCATTTTGCGCGAATCATAGTATCGATCCTCCTAGCAAGGGAATTCGAGTCGCATTCATTTCGCGGTGGAACAGTAAGCCACCAATTAAATCGTGTCAACCGCAGTTGGAGACTCGCTCGAACGCTTGCGGCGAAGCAAGCGAACCAAGCCCATAAGCGGCAGGCCCAACCCGGCGAGCACCAACGTTGTGGGTTCGGGTATTAAGTTCGGGTTCGGCGTCGAAGTCGGTACGGGCACCACGGTATCGGTGATGTTCGTGTCGACGCGGCCATCGACGGTACGGTGCGTGCGAGCGGTGAAGAACGAGTTCGTCGCTTCGCCAAATTCCGAGACGGCCCAGAAGTTACCGAGGCCCGTTTGCCCGCTAGACAGCGTCGGGCCGGTGTATTTCCATGTCAGGTTCGGCAACGCGGCATTATCGTCCGGGTTGACGCCATCGGGCACGGGGCCGACGTTCGCGCTCGAATACGTCCAGCCATCGGGCTGGCTATTGCTCGGCGAAACGAGGCCCGCGAAGTCGTAGATCGTGAAGTAATCGCCCGAACGCAATTGCGAGTCGGTCGGTAAAACGATCGCGTATGTCCAACGGAATTTGTCGCCTTCCGTCGCGGTCGTCACCGTTACGGGCAACAATCCGGCGCGTGCCGACTGGCCGACGAGTGCCACCGCAATCACCGCAAGTAACCGAATCCACCGTCGTGCGTGTCCTGCCATTTTCGATGCTCCTTCTTGAGTTTCCATTTGGCAAATCTCGGCGATTTCGGTAAGCCCGATTGTGGAGGAAACCTCCACAATTTAGGCAGCCGTCTCGCCTAGATACCCGGCGGGAATGATTCCCCCACCAGCCGAGGCCGAACAGTGGCAGGCTTATGGCGGTACCGAATCCGGGTGTCAAGCCGGATTGATTCGCGGGAGAAATGCAGCGGAATACAATGCGTGAACACCCGGTGTTCCGAACCATTCCGTGCGAGGTTTTCCGTGTCTGCGCTGCCCGATCTGAACGTGCTGTTCGAAGATTTCCATTTGCTAATCGTGAATAAACCCGCGCCGTTACTGACGCAGGCCCCGGCGGGGATACCGTCGCTCGAGGGGTTGGTCAAAGAGTACATCAAGGTGAAATTTGCCAAGCCGGCGGGGGTGTATCTCGGCGTGCCGCACCGGCTGGATCGCCCCGTAACGGGTGCGATTTGTTTCGCCCGCAACACGAAGGCCGCCCAGCGGGTTCATGCGCAGTTTCACAAACGCACGGTTCGCAAAACGTATTGGGCCATCGTCGAAGGCATCGTCACGCCGGCGAGCGGCATTTGGGACGATTGCATTCGCAAACTGCCCGACGAAGCGAAAGTCGTGAAAGCGGTAGCCGGTGAACCGGGGGCGAAACTCGCGGTGCTCGAATACCGCGTGCTGCAAACGCTCGCCGATTGCACGTTCGTCGAATTCGCGCCGATCACGGGGCGAATGCACCAATTGCGAGTGCAATCGGCATGGCGCGGGCACCCCGTTCTGGGCGACATGGCGTACGCCACGCCGCGTGCGTTCGGTCCACCCGCAACCGAGCCACGCGATTGCGTCATCGCGTTGCACGCGCGTCGGCTCGAACTCGATCACCCGTTCACGAAAGTGCGATTGGCCATCGACGCGCCACTACCCGCGTATTGGTCGGACCTCGGCATCGCCACTTGATGCGTCAGACGTACAATTCGGGTGTCGTTGAACCGACCATTCCCTTATCGGAGTTTCCGCCATGATGACCCGCCGCGAAGCGATGACGGTGGCCGCAGGTGCTGCTGCCGCGATTTTGGTACCCGCCGCGAGCCGCGCTGCCGACGAAGCCGTTGCGGGCTTCACACTGGGCAAATTGCCGTACACCCCCGATGCGCTGGAGCCGCACATCGACGCCGAAACGATGACGATTCACCACACGAAACACCACCAGGCGTACGTGACGAACCTGAACGACTTGCTGAAGAAAAACGCGCCGGAAATGCTGTCGAAATCGATTGAAGAGGTTCTGGCGAATCTGAAGGCGCTGCCCGAGGCGGCCCGTCAGGGCGTGCGAAACAACGGCGGCGGACACTGGAACCACACGTTCTTCTGGAACGTGATGGCGAAAGATGGTGGCGCTCCGAAGGGTGACCTTCTGAAGAAGATCGACGAATCGTTCGGCACGCTCGATGGCTTCAAAAAGGCTTTCACCGAAGCCTGTACGAAGCGCTTCGGCAGTGGCTGGGCATGGCTGGTTCCCGGCAAAGACAAGCCGCTGGCGATCGTCAGTACGCCGAATCAGGACAACCCGCAGATGGAAGGCGGCGCGGCCCCGATCCTCGGTTGCGATGTGTGGGAACATGCGTATTACTTGAAGTATCGCAACCTCCGCGCAAAGTACGTCGAGGCGTGGTTTAATGTCGTGAACTGGGACGCCGTCGCCGCGAACCTGGACAAAGCGAAGTAACATCGGCAGTTTGTGCGGGTCGTGCGGTTTTCGCCCGGCCCGCTTTTTCCTGCCTACATCGATCCTGCCTACTTTTCATTTTCATCCAAAACGATGATGGCACCATCTTCGTCTGTCTGGTAGGGAGCGAATGGCCAAACGCGGGGAAAACCGGAACAAGCCCCCGGACCCGCGCGAATCGTCTCCCGATAAATCGGAGAGCGATGGGCCTTCTCCCCCCATGCCCGTGACAGACTCGCATCCTCACGAACAGCTTCTGGTCGCCACCTTCGGCCAGATTCGCGACGAACTCGTAAGCACCCTCGCGTACCTTCTCGGCAATCGCGATGATGCCATGGATGCCGCACAAGAGGCGTTCCTGAAGTGTTGGCGTGCGAAGAGTTCGCTGGTCGATGTGCAAAACGTGCGTGCGTGGATTTTCCGGATCGGCCTGAATGCCGCCCGCGATTATCAACGCAGCGGCTGGAATAAACGTTCCCGTCCACTGATCGCCGAAGAAGTGTTACTCCCCGCCCACGATCTCCCCGTGGCCGATGCGATGGAAGACGACGAAAACGTCGCCCGCTTACGGCAGGCGATCCTGGACTTGCGAGACGAAGAGCGCGAGGTATTCTTGCTTCGGCAGAACGGCGATCTGACTTACGAGCAGATCGGCGAACTGCGGAATACCCCCGTCGGCACAGTGAAAACGCAGATGCGGACCGCCCTCAGCAAACTGCGAAAAGTGCTGAACCCCGAACGAGACGCCGAACCTGACGCGGACAATTGACGAATTCCCAACTATGAGTGGTCTCATGCTCCGGTGTGAAGTGTGTCGCAAACGACTGATCGATTCTCTCTACGGGTTGCTCGACCCGACCGAGGAAGCCGACGTCGCTGCGCACCTTGCCACCTGCACCGCATGTGCCACCGCAAAAGCCGAAGCCGCGACCGCGCAGGGTTTATTCGCTCGCGCTGCGAAAGTCTCTTTCCCCGAAGTGCATTTCCAACCGCCGAGCGAAATCGCGCAGCCCACATCCCGTACGATGCGCGACCGCATCACCATGTGGGCCGTGGCCGCCGCCGTGCTGCTGGCCATCGGGTTGGGAAGTTTCACCGGTCGCGATTGGGCATCGTACCAATCGCTGAAACCGACAGTCGAAGCCGAACTCACCGCGTTAAACGCGGAACCCATCGAACCCGACACGAAGCCGCGCGATGCGGCGAAAGCCACCGTTACCGCTGCACAGAAAACGCACGATGCCATCATCCGCGAATGGGTGACAGCCGACATTGCAGATCGCAATGCGCGGACATTCACGATCGATGTTTCCGGGCCGGCATCAGCCACACCGGGGGCCGCGAACGAGTACAGCGTGACGACCAAAACCGCCGCACACATCGACGCGGTTTTGCAAGATGCGCGCGGCACCGTGTACTGGAAGCAAACGCTTGCCACGAAGGACGCACCCGCCAAACTGAAACTGCCTGCGACGCTGTGGGAGAAAATCCCCGTCGGTGCGAACGACCTCGAATTGCGGATCGTCGCGACTGCCGACGCCACTGGCGAGAAGGCCGAACTTGCGGAGCCGATTCGTCTGTTGGCACCGGTTTACTCGACGTTCCTCGTGACCGATAAGCCGATGTATCAACCGGGCGAACCGGTATTCTTCCGTTCGCTGACGCTCGATCGCACGCGGTTCCTGCCGCCGACTGCGGACCAGACTTTGCGGGTGAATATTCGCACACCGGCTGGTGCGATACTGCCGAACGCGACACTCACCGGCCTCACGCAACGGGGTGTGTCGTGCGGAACGTTCGCGTTACCCGCCGAACTGCCGGGCGGAGAATATACGCTAACTGCCACCGAATTACCGAATGGCTGGTCGGGCGACTTACCGCCCGCAGGGGCACCGATTGTGGGAGTGCGGAAGTTCCTCGTTAACAAATACACGCCGGAAAAGCTGCAAAAGCGGCTCGAATTCAGCGCCGTGAGTTTCGGTGTCGGCGACGTCGTCATCGCGATGGTCAGCGTCAAGGATGGTGGCCGCCCGCTTCCCAAGGCACGCTTGAGCATTCAGGTGTCTGTTGGCAAAGTTGGCCTGCCACTCGATCCGAATACGCTGCCGAGCATGACGGATGTCAACGGCACCGCGGTCATTCGCTTCACGCTCCCGCCCGAAGCGGAATCTGCTGACGTACGCCTATCAGTGACCGTTGGCGGCGAATTCCCCGAGTCGATCGTTCGCAGAGTGCCCGTTGCCACGAAGCAACTCAACGTCGAATTTTTCCCCGAGGGCGGCGACCTCGTTGCGGGATTG
>JANXNT010000426.1 GCA_025353985.1 Limnoglobus sp. | reverse complement strand
CTGCTTCGCATCCTGGCACTCGAAGATAAAGACTTCATGGGCACCGCACGGGCCGAGACGGGCGCGACCATCGGCTACGTTCCGCAAGAGCCACACCTGACGCCTAACACGACCGTGCTCGAGAACGTCGAAGAAGGCGTCGCGCACATTCGCCAACTGATTACGAAGTACGAGCAAGTCAGCGAGAAGTTTGCCGACCCCGACGCAGACTTCGACAAACTCTCGGCCGAGATGGACCGCTTGCAACTGAAGATCGATGCCTCCGACGCGTATAACATCGACCGGCAACTCGAAATGGCGATGGACGCGATGCGGTTACCGCCGCCCGATCAGTCGGTGGATAACCTCTCCGGTGGCGAACGCCGTCGCGTGTTCTTGTGCAAAACGCTACTGCAAAGCCACGACATTTTGCTCCTCGACGAACCGACGAACCACCTCGATGCCGAGTCGGTCGAATGGCTCGAACGCACGCTGCAAAAGTACACCGGCGCGGTGATCTCGGTCACGCACGACCGGTACTTCCTCGATAACGTTGCGGACTGGATTCTCGAACTCGATCGCGGTCGCGGCATCCCGTGGCCGGGGAATTATTCGAGCTGGCTCGAACAGAAACGCAACCGCCTCAAGCTCGAAGAGAAGCACGAAAGCACGCGGCAAAAGCAACTCGAACGCGAACTCGAATGGTCGCGTATGGCACCGCGTGCCCGCATGGCCAAGAGCAAAGCCCGCCTCGCCAACATCGAAAAATTGCAGGAACAGGTGATCGAAGACCGCGAAGACGACCTGCTGATTCAGATTCCGCCGGGGCCGATGCTCGGCGACCTCGTCGTGCGTGCCGAAGGCGTCAAGAAAGCCTACGGCGATAAATTGCTGTTCGACGATCTCACGTTTAACCTGCCGAAGGGCGGCATCGTCGGCGTGATCGGGCCGAACGGTGCGGGCAAAACGACGCTGTTCCGGATGATCGTCGGCGAAGAAACTCCCGACGGTGGCAAACTGACGATCGGGCCAACCGTGAAGCCCGCACACGTCGATCAGAACCGCGACGCGCTGACCGCGAAAAACACGATCTTCGAGGAAATCACCGGCGGCACCGATTACATTATGCTCGGCAAACAGAAGGTCGCCAGCCGCGGCTACGTGGCGAGATTCAACTTCCGTGGCACCGATCAACAGAAGGTCGTCGGCACCTGCTCCGGTGGCGAGCGCAACCGCATTCACCTCGCGAAACTGCTCCGTAGCGGGGGCAACCTGTTGCTACTCGACGAACCGACGAACGACCTCGACGTGGACACCTTGCGCGCCCTCGAAGAAGCGCTCATCAACTACGGTGGCTGTGCCGTCGTCATCAGCCACGATCGCTGGTTCCTCGACCGCATCGCCACGCACATTCTGGCATTCGAAGGGGATAGCAAAGTCGTCTGGTGCGAAGGGAACTTCCGCGTCTACGAGGAACAGCGCCACGCCCGCCTCGGAGCCGAAGCCGACCAACCCCACCGAGTGAAGTACCGCAAGATGTCGTGAGGGGTATTGCATATGAGAAAAGCGCAACCCCTTGCTTGCGCTGCGAGCTGGCAGGATGAATCCACGCAATATCACGCATCCGCGTTCGAAATCACCCAAAATTCTGTCTCCCATACGATTTGCCGAAATCAAAATGCTTTTGACGATTTGACGTAAGTCGGAATTATGTGATGTGCACGGACGTACCCAAAAGTGCGCGCAAATGACACAGAAGTGCGCGCAAATGACACAGAAAAGGCGCGCACGGTCGATTTTAGGTCGAATTGTGACCCAAAAAAGGCGCTACTTGCGGCGAGTGCCCGCCAGTTGACCCTCGACGCAAACCACGACAGGAATGCAAGATACGTCAAAAACGCCCGTAGCCGATAAGCGAGTTGCGATCAAAAAATGGCATTTTGAGACGAAAAAACACCCGAAAAACCGGTTTTTGAGCATTCGCAATTCGGACTTACGTCGATTCCGAGATCGCGTTTTCACAGTTTGCGGCGCGATTGTTCCGACACATCACCGAAACGGCGTGTCGGTTCGGCGTGGACCGAATAGGGACTGCTGGTTTTTCGCCCTCGACTATAATGCCCACATGACGGTCACACCCCTGCAAGGCATCACCTACACCTGTTTTGGGCTGAGCTACATTCTTGCGCTCGGCTTCGAGATCGCCCGCGTACGTTGGCCGCGTGCTGGCTTGCGCTCGCTCGGGCTGATCCTCGGTGCGGTTGGCTTGCTCACGCATACTGCGTATCTGGCACTCCACCACCCTAGCCCGGCTGCGCCGTACGGGTCGCTGTTGCTGCTCGCGTGGGTGCTGGCGGTGTTCTACTTTTACGGCACGATTCACCATGCCCGGCAAGCGTGGGCGGTGTTCGTGTTGCCCGTCGTCATCGGCCTCGTGGGGCTGTCGCTGTTGCTGATTACCGGCGATACTGCGAACGACATTGAGGTGCCGGCGTGGTTGTTCGGCGACACGCTTTGGGGCGCAATCCACGGCTTCCTACTGCTCTTTGCGGCCGTTGGCGTCAGCATCGCGTTCCTTGGCAGCATCATGTATCTCGTGCAAGCACGACGCCTTCGCAATAAGCTCAATCCGCTCGGCGGCATCAAAATCCTCAGTCTCGAACGGCTCGAAGCGATGAACCGCCGCAGTGTGAATTTCGCGTTTCCGCTGCTCACGGCGGGACTGATTCTCGGCGGCATTTTGCTCAAACGCGAACACGATACCATCGGTAATTGGTGGTCGCTGAAAGTCCTCGGCACCATCGGACTCTGGAGTGTGTCGGCGCTGTTGCTTTACATGCGATATGCGGCGAATGTT
>JANXNT010000365.1 GCA_025353985.1 Limnoglobus sp. | reverse complement strand
CGCCTTATCTTGCATTCGTGTCAGGGTTTGCGTCGAAGGTCACTCGGCAGGCACTCGCCGGAGGTAGCGCCTTTTTTGGGTCACAATGCGACCGAAAATCGACCGTGCGCGCCTTTTCTATGTCATTTGCGCGCACTTCTGTGTCATTTCGGCGCACTTTTGAGTACGTCCGTGCACGACGCACAATTCTGACTTACGTCACATCGTCGAAAGCATCTTGTCTTCGCGTTTTTGTGTAGGTGATGCCGAATCGTCTGATGAATTTCCTCATAAATCTTGTGGCGGTTTTTTGCGCAAGTCGTCGGGTGTATGTTCGTTCTCGTGCATCGGGTGGTTGACGTGTTGCCGAAACGAGGATGGTTCTCATGATTGATAATCGCAAACTGGCTACGAAATTCGGCCAACCTACGCTCGCCGAATTGACCAAGCGACATGTCGCAACCCGTTGTCAATCGACGGAAGCCGAAACGGATACGCAAGTCGAGCCCTACGAAGTCGTTTCGGGCTTCATGGCCGACCTTCAAACGACCTGGTCCGAAGCCAACCTGGTCATCCGCTCGTTTGGCATCGTGGAAAAGCTCCCCGCGCCCTCAGATTGGTCGAGCTACGTTCGCCGACTGCCGCCCACGAACTATCTCACGCTGAATCTGGGGCACTTCCCACAGCAAGTGTCCGATCTCGCGAGTCTGATTGCGAAAACAGGCAAAACGACGCAGCCTTCGCAGTTGAAACTGAACTCCCCCAAGAACGTCACGGCCAAAACCGCGCTCGGCCACATGACCGCTGCCGCAATCTCGCGGTTGTCCGGTGAATACGCGAATGCCTTCCAATCTCTCGATGAAGCGGCCAAACTCGCGGTCGATGAAGGCACTCGGCTCGCGATTCAGAACGAGCGAGCGGGCACTTATTTGGCGAAAGGCGAAACCGAAGTCGCGGTGCAACTCTGGAGCAAAATGCCAGCCTCAAACAGCGTGGCGCAGTTTAATTTGGGTGTCGTTTCGATGTCGCAAGGCAAAAACGCGGAAGCTGCCGAGTATTTTCGCTCAGTGACCGGCCAGTTTCCGAGCCAGTCGGGCTGGAGCCACTTGGCTGACCTATATCTATCACTGGCAAGCATTTAAGTCGGAATCATTCTCAAGGAAACCCATAGCAACGAACCGCAAGCGTCGGGAATATCGACAGTGTCGGCTTTCTCTTGTAGCGATTCATGCCAATTTGTGTTGTATATGCCAGCACGATGAGCTACTCTTTTGTTGTCCCGCCGTGTGGCAACTTCAATGACTGGGCGACGTTGAAGAGGTCTGCGGCGGGACACTTTCACTTTCCGGCGTATTTCATATTCAAATCAACCAAAAATTCACACTTGAGTGGCGTAAACAGTGAGTAGTGTCGTTTCGTTTTGTAGATTTCGAGTTGCGGCTTAAGAAGGACTTTCCCGATCCGCGATTGCGGTTTGCCCGATCTTGTTAGCCC
>JANXNT010000318.1 GCA_025353985.1 Limnoglobus sp. | reverse complement strand
GGATGAGCGCGAACGGATCCTTCTGCCCCGCCGCGAGCCGTACGACGAGCGTTCGCTTGCCGGCCAGCTCGCCGCCGCCTTGCACTTCGTCGACGAGTTCGAGTGGCTGCACCACGGGGGCCAGCCAACCGGCGGGCAGTTCGATCGTCACTTGCTCGACGACGGTCCGCACCGGCGAGATGCGCGCCTCGCAACGGAGCAACCATCCGGTCGGGGTTAGCGTCAGTTTGTAGTGCGGTTGCACGGTAACGATTCCGCGTGCGGGGCGAGCCTCGAACTCGATGTTCGCGGGCGGCTTCTTGTCCGATGTGTTCGGCAATGCGGTGTAGCGAAATGCTGCCGTCGGTGGGTCTTCGGCACCGGCGGCGACATCGAACGGGCGCAGTTCGGGGCCGTGTTTGAATCCACTGAGACGGACGTTCGGCGGCGCGTAAAAGCGGATCATTCCCGATTGTCGCACGGCAGTCGGCACCGCAAACGGGCCGACGGTGTACGGCCCCGCGAACTTGCCATCTTTGGGGTCCGGCCGAGCGGTTCGCACCACCGATGCAATCACCCATTCGCCGAGCGCATCTGGCAACTGGATTTTCCAAAGTGGCAGTTTCGGGTCGGTCGGGCGTACGATCGTGGCGGTGGCCACCGATGCGGGATCGACGACGACGCGAGTGGCCGTCACGTCAGCATCTTTGGGGAATGCGAACGTCCAATCGCGGGTCGCGCCGCGAATGCGAAACTTCGCGGTCGTTTCGATTTGCCCGTCGTCGATTCGCACGGCAATGTCGGCTTCAGCGGTGCTGATGCTCGGGGCGATCGGGGTGGTGGCACCGGGAGCATCCCACGCGACTTCGAGCGAATCGATCGGCCCGAGTGGCGAACCGGTGCCGTCGGCTTTGGCTGCGTATCGGGCGATGTCGTCGGTCGTGCGTTTCACTTCGGCGATACGTAACGGCGTGGCGGGGTCCGGGGTGCGCGTGCCGACAATGAGCTTTTTCACTTCCGGTGCAGGTGTTTCAAACGAAAGCGTGGTGATCGCGGCCCGTGGCAGGCCGATCTCGAAGCCGAGTTCCGCTTTCACGGCGCGTGCGGCAATCGGTGCGTCGGCATTCAATGTGAGCGTGTATTCGCCGGGGCGTTCGACCAACACCGCGAGGCCATCCGGGGAGATTTCCAGCACCGCCAGTTTGCCATCGCCCATCGTCGCCGCCACAGGAAACGCCCGCTGACAGCCGAGCAATACCTGCGCGTTCGGCACAGTAGTGCGGAACGAATACGCGATCGTTAGCACGGCCACCTGGCGTTCGTTCCGCTTCTCGACCTTCCCACGCACATGGCACGCACTCGGCGACACCGGCTTCGTCGCGTCCTTCGCCTTCTTGCCCAAATCGGCTTGATCGAGGAGCGTCTGATACTCCTTCGGCGAGAGCAATACGCCATCGACTTTCGGGTTCGGCTCGTCGGGGTTCTTCGTGAACAGAACGACGGTGCCATCGGGCAACCGGAACGCGCCGCTCTTCGCGGGTTCCGCCGGTTTTTTCAGCTCTTGGGCCGAGCACGCAACGATCAGCGCAAACAACAACCCGACACCGAACAGGTGCCTGGGGAACGCCGATTGAGGGTAGCGAAAGGACACAGAAAGCCCCGGATGAAGCAAAACCGCCCAGCAAACCGCACTTCGCCAATATACCCGGTTCGCGCAGACGATCCGACCCCGAACTTCCGAATCTCTTCGCAGGCCAGTGCAGGTTGGACGGAATGCGCGAGATGTGCGGAATGGCGAGTTGAATCGAAGAGCACACACCAACTGGACATCGCAATAGGCACCGCCTATTATTAAGTAGCGCAGGAAAGCTGCGCGACTCGTCCGTTCCCGTAGGAGTTTGCCATGCTCGTCAGGCTGTTCGGTAGCAATTTTCGCTCGCTGAAAGGCCCGTTTGAACTGTCGATGGTCGCGGCCGACTTCAAGCGAAAAGAAGATCGCGATCGCGGCGTGATCGAAGTTCCAATAATTGGCATGGCGGAGCCACTTCAGTTATTGCGCTGCCTGGCGATCTACGGCCCGAATGCGTCGGGGAAGTCTACTGTGCTGAGCGCAGCGCGCGCATTGCGTTCGCTCGGTACCGATTCCAGCGCCGGTTCCAAACCTGGCGCAAAGATACGAGAGTATGAGCCTTTCATACTGAATGATGAGTCGAGGTCTGCACCAATCGAACTCGGTTGCGATGTTGTGTATAAAAAGTTGATATTACGGTATGAGATCGTTTACGAGTCAAAAGTGATTCTGCGCGAAAAACTGACAGTTTTAGATGAGAACCATGAAGAGATACTCATCGACCGTCAACCTTCGGGTGAAGTGGGAGGAGCACTGATCGCCAGCAGCGATGCGAATCAACTCTACGTGAAGGAGATGCAGCCAAACGTGGCGGTGCTCTCCAAACTCG
>JANXNT010000305.1 GCA_025353985.1 Limnoglobus sp. | reverse complement strand
CCCATCGATGCCGCCGCTCGCAACATCACGCACGGCGACGCGGTGCGGATCGTCAACGATCGCGGGCAGTTTCAGGCGAAAGCTGTCGTGGCGGAGACCGTGAAGCCCGGCGTCGTTGTCACCACGGGCTGTTGGTGGTCGCAGTACACTGCCGACGGCCAAAACTGCAACGCCCTCACCAGTACCGCCGGTACCGACTTCGGCAACGGCGGCACTTTCTTCGACAATTTGGTCGAAATCCGACGTTTGGAATCGACGTAAGTCCGAATTGCAAAAGTTTTCAAACCGTGTTTTTGGTGTTTTTTCGTCTCAATAATCCGGTTTTTTGATCGCAAACCGCTGATTTGTTTCTGGCGTTTTTGCGGTATCATGCGATCTTGTCGAGGGTTATGGCGAGTGCCATCGATTCGAGACTCGCCGTAAGTACCGACCTTTTTGGGTCAATATGCGACCTAAAATCGACCGCGCGCGCCTTTTCTGGGTCATTTGCGCGCACTTCTGTGTCATTTCGGCGCACTTTTGGGTACGTTTGCGCACGACGCAAATTCTGACTTACGTCAAATCGTCTAGAACTTATTGACTTTCCAAATTCGTGTGGGTTTCATCGCCACGGCGTCAGCTGGCTCGTCCGAGAAATTCGTCGGCGAACGGATGATTCTGACACCGCGGAGCGGCATTTTCGCGATCCGGTCAATTCCACTTGCCAATGATTCACGAAATTCAAGCGAATGAATCAACTGACCTCGACACACCAAGATAAACTTGCATGATGTAGACTCATCCACGAAACCGTTGGGCACAACAATGCAAGCCGTCGATTATTACGCTCACTCCGCCGATGGAGAATCCTCGCCGAGTGCAAATTGGCAACGGCTACGCGAACATCTCGAAGGGGTCGCGAAACTGGCAAAGAGTTTCGCAGTAGCCACCGACGTGCCCGGTCTTCCCGATGCCGCCGAAGCGGCAGGGTGGCTGCACGACTTGGGGAAGTATCAACTTGAATGGCAGAAATATCTGCTCGCATCGGCCGCGAAGTTATTCCCGAAAATGGTGCCCCATTCGATTTATGGTGCGGCCTATGCCTTCACTCAACTCCAGCATTGCCCACTCACGCTTGCGATTGCAGGTCACCATACCGGTCTTCCAGACTGGATCGGCGGTGTTCAGTTTGAAGGAGAGTTGGAATCCAAAGTTCCGCAGACTGTGCTGTCTGCACTGAAGTTTGCTGCGAAGCTCGATGGTACGGAGTTTCTGGACACGATCGCAGTGCCGGAGTGCGAGGATAATGATGAAGGGTTACGAAAGCTCGAATACTGGACTCGGGTGCTATTTTCGACACTCATCGATGCAGATCGTCTCAATTCTGCCGGTCTTGGGCAATCGGATTT
>JANXNT010000296.1 GCA_025353985.1 Limnoglobus sp. | reverse complement strand
ATCTACGAGAACGTCGCATTCGGTCCGCGTGTGGCTGGCCAGAACGATCGCCGCATTCTCGATGAACTCGTCGAACGCTGCCTGAAACAGGCGGCACTTTGGGACGAAGTCAAGGATCGCCTCGTGCAGTCCGCACTCGCGCTTTCAGGTGGCCAACAGCAGCGATTGTGTATCGCGCGGGCACTCGCCACCGACCCGCAAGTGCTACTTATGGACGAACCCGCGAGCGCGCTCGATCCAAAATCGACGACGAAAATCGAAGACCTGATCGACGATTTGAAGACGCACTACACGATTGTGATCGTGACGCACAACATGCAGCAAGCCGCACGAGTTTCGGACATCACCGCGTTCTTCTACGAAGGCCACCTCGTCGAAGCCGGGCCGACGCGACAAGTGTTTACGAAGCCGACGAAGAAGCAAACGGAAGACTACATCACGGGCCGGTTCGGTTAAGTCGGCAAACTCGACACTCACCACTCGACACTAATCCAGGAGTTCCCGTGCCACAGCCACGCATTTTAATCGTCGAAGACGAACGCGGCCTGACGGATTCGATCGCGTGGTACTTCAACCGCGAAGGCTACGAAACGATCATCGCGCACGACGGGCAAGAGGGGTTGCGGAAAGCGCAGACGATCATCCCCGATGTGATGCTTTTAGACCTGAATCTACCAACGCTTGACGGCTTGACGGTGTGCCGCGAATTGCGTTCGGGAGAGCGAACCCGCGACATTCCGATCATCATGATTACGGCACGGGCCGAAGAGAACGATCAAGTGATCGGCTATAAAATGGGGGCGGACGATTACGTTTCCAAGCCGTTCAGCAACAAGGTTCTGCTCGAAAAAGTGAAGGCGATACTTCGCCGCGTCGAGGGGACGAGCGACCCGAGCGATGTCATCGAACATATGGATGTGAAAGTCGATCGCGTGCGGCACCGCGTGACGTATCTTGCTGACGCGCTCGACCTGACGCCAACCGAGTTTCGCTTACTCGAATGCATGGTACGACAACCGGGCCGCGCGTTTACTCGCCATCAACTGATGGATGCCGCAATCGGCGAAGGCTCGATCGTGCTGGAACGGACGATCGACGTACACATCAAGACCTTGCGCAAGAAACTCAGTACCGCCGGTGCCGAAGTCGAATTGATCGAAACCGTGCGCGGCGTCGGCTATCGCTTCCTGGAAGCCGTCGCCGAACCGGTGTGATGATGTGTCTGACCGATTTCATCAAGGATCTCTTTCACAAGTCGTTCGACGATTTGACTGCTCGAGTCCCCATTCCAGCCGACGACGCTCCGCTCTGTTTTGGTAGGCAAATGGATGACGCGAACGAACGACTTTCCATCTGAGGCGCGACCGATTTGGGTCTCGAAATCCTCACTCGCGACATACGGCACCATCTTGTGACCCTCGAAGTCGAATGGCTACTTACAACTACTATATACCTTGCCCCTTGCCTGACGCGCAATCGGTTGCTTGCTTGACGCGGGGAATTCTGGTAACCTGCGGGTCTGCCGGTTTCCCTGTCCGAGACTTTTTCGAGTATCGCTATGCATTCCCTTTGCCGTGGCCCGAGTCGCCGTGAGATTCTGCGGGCGGGTAGCCTCGCTCCGCTGGGGCTGGGTCTGACATCCCTGTTCGCGTCGGCTGTGTCTCCTTCGGTAAAAGTGGCGAAAGCCAAATCGGTGATTCTCTTGTACATGTGGGGCGGACCGAGTCACATCGATACGTGGGATCCGAAGCCGAACGCCCCCGAGGAAGTACGCGGTTCGTTCCGACCAATCGCGACGACGGTTCCGGGGTTGCAGATCGGCGAGCATTTCCCCGAACTCGCCAAACGGGCCAAGCATTATGCCGTTGTTCGGTCGATGACGCACACCGACCCCGCACACCTCTCGCCGACGCATCATCTCATGACGGGCCGGAAAGCGGCCAAGGTGAATTCGGACGACGATGGCCCAAGTCGTTCGGATGCCCCGTGCCTCGGAGCGGTGGTGCAGAAGCACTTTCCACCAGGGGCGTTGCCGAATGCGGTGACGCTCCCGTGGGCGGTGTCGCACCCGGGAGCACCTGGCGGGCAGGCACCGGGGCAGAACGCTGGCTGGCTCAGCGCGGGCTACGATCCGTTCCTGATTTCCGGTAATCCGAACTCGCCAGACTTCGCCGTTTCCGGCCTGACTCGCGTCGCGGATCTGCCTACTGAACGATTGCAATCGCGAGCGCAACTTTGTCGAATGCTGGATCGTAGCGGCGGCCCGAGCGACTTGAATTCCAGTCTGCGTCAGAAGGCGTTCGATCTGCTCATGGCCCCCACGGTGGCAAAAGCGTTCGACCTGAATGCGGAGACGCCGAAGACGCGCGACACCTACGGCCGCCATCCGCACGGCCAAAGCGGCCTGCTCGCACGGCGACTGATTGAAGCGGGCACGAAGTTCGTTACGGTGAACTGGCCCGACGATGGACAGGCGTTCTGGGACACGCACGGTAACAACTTTCCGGCCTTGAAAGACAGACTGATGCCGCCTGCGGATCGTGCATTCTCCGCGCTACTCGACGACCTCGCCACTCGGGGTTTGTTGTCCGAAACGCTCGTCGTCTGGGTGGGGGAGTTTGGCCGCACGCCACGAATCGGCAACGGCGGACGGCAACATTGGCCGAAGTGCTATTCCGCCGTCCTCGCCGGGGCCGGCATACGTGGCGGAAGTATCTACGGCGCAAGCGATAAAATCGCATCCGAGCCAACCGAGAACCCCGTCTCACCCGCCGACCTGACCGCAACGATGTATCACGCACTGGGGATCGACCCGCAACAACTGGTGACGGATCGCCTGGGAAGAGAAATCGCCCTGACAGAAGGCACGCCGGTACGAGCACTGTTCGGATAAAAAAACGAAAACGACGCAACAGATGTTGCGTCGGATTGTGTGTCTGCCATTTGAATTAGGCGACTTTCATCAGCTTTTCAGCGAGCAATGCGCCCGTTGGGACGCGGAGGTCGGTCTTGAAGATCCAGCGACCGGCATCTGGCGTGCCTTGCCATTGTTGCATTTGGATGACCGAAACCAGTTCGCGTTCTTCTTCGTCGAGAAGTTCCGTGAAGGCTTCGATGTAGCCCGCCCGAATTTGCGTCGTCGATCGGCCGACGAACAGAAGTGCCTCGCCGCGCCCTTCGAGCACAGCAACCGCTCGCCAGCCTTGTGCTTTCGATTCCGTTTGGATGATCATCTCTCGAACCCTCCGTGGCAGTTATCGCGAAACATTCGCCGTCATGGCGATACGCTAAGTAAACTGTCGAATTCGGGGGGAGATGTCAAGAAAAAACTTCGGTAAACCGACAATTTTGATTCAAGTTTTTGTTTAGCGGGCGCGATAGATGATTCGGCCACGGGTGAGATCGTACGGGGAAATCTCGACTTTCACGCGGTCGCCGGGGATAATCCGGATGAAATTCTTGCGCATTTTCCCGGCGACGTGCGCGATCACCTCACCGCCGATGTCGAGTTCGACCCGGAATTGCGTATTGGCGAGGGCCTCCTTGACCCGCCCTTCGACTTCGATCGCTTCTTCCTTCGCCATACAAATTCACGACCTCTACGGAGCAATTTTAGGAATGAGGCATCCGCCCCACGTTCATTTGGTTCTGCTAATGTATTCTACGCAGCGATTCTGCGTAGCGTAATGTGCAAAATTCCGCGAATTGGCATCGCGACGACATATCGAGTGGCATCGAATTCC
>JANXNT010000241.1 GCA_025353985.1 Limnoglobus sp. | reverse complement strand
GTCTTGCCGGTTCCGGGCGGCCCCCAGAAAATCATACCACGCGGGATCAGTTCTTCGAGCCGTGCGACATCTTCGGGCGTCGATGCGGTATCGCGCTTTTGCAGGACATCGAGAACTTCTTGGCGGAGGCGTTTCTTGACCTTCGTGTAACCGCCGATCTCGCTATCGAGGTCGATGTTCGGTATCTCCATTGCCCCGTTCAGCGTTCCCAATCGCAGGTGCCGTTGGGCTTCCTTCGGGTTTGCGGGGTAGTCTTCGCCTTCGAGAGTCGTCAGCAGTTTTCGTAACCGCACCGCATTCGCACCGGACACATATTTGTAAAGTTGCCACGGGTTAAACGTCGTCCCGAACTTGCGCGATTCCTTCTGCGTAATTAGATGCTGCAAGCGCAACCGACCGATGCCGAGGATGCTCGTGCGATGCGGAAAGAGGTTCTCGATGACCTTCGGCAACGGGAACGATGGGTCTTTGAAACCGAGCCAAACGAGTTCGGGGTTCTCGTAAAGCAACGGGATGACTTCGCGGGCTTCGCTGGTTAATCCGCCTTGGCTCGTCGTTAATAAGTCCAAGTGCGGCAGCACGACGACGCGCTTTTCGACCGCACCGCGAACGGCTTCGCGCAGTTGGCCGATCATCGTACCGATGAGTCCCATCGGCGGCGCGCCACCGGGTGCGGCCTCGGCTTCCCGCGGTCGGCCATCGAGGTACACGCAACGCAAATTGCGGTCCCGCAGCCGGTTCCGCAAGTTCACGAACAAGTACGGTGACAACTCCTTGTCGCACTCGATCAGGCACGGCAAACCGCGAACGATGTAACTCGCCACTTCGGCGAGTTCGTGCGCATACGCCGCCTCGACCGCTTGCTCGACGGTCAGGCTGGTCGGGAGTTCTTTCTCGGAAATCGTCAGGCTCATTCGCGGCGGCTCGTGTTTCTGTGCGTGATTCTTAGACTTCAATTTTAATCGTCATCGAACCGGATTTTTCATCTTCGGAGATCTCGGTGATCGTGCCGAGCGTGGCCGCTTTTTCTTTCAGCGCTTCCCGTGTCACTTTATTGACGATCTGCGCAAGTTCCGGTTGCAAATCGTTCAGGTGCTGTTCGAGCGAGGCGGTGGCTTTCTCTTGCAGCTTGTCGTTCTCTTTTTGAATCTTCTTTTCGAGTTCTTTCGCAAGCAGTTCGCGTGCGTGATCCTCGACCGTTTTCCGCAACGGGCCGACATCGTCCCAGGCCGTCGCTTCGCGCTGGCCTTCGACGACGACGCTTTTCTCGGCAACGGTTTTCACCGACACTTCGCCGTTACACGGATCGACGGTCACCGTCAGGTCGCCCTGTTGCCGCACGAGTTTGCCATCGTCGGTTTCTTCGAATCCGCGTTGGCCCAACTCGGCACGCAGCAGTTGCCCCATCGCTTCCGGCGAGAGGATGCCGAGAAGTTCGAGTTGCGTGCAAATCTCATCGCCCGCGCGGATATCTCGGGCCACCGATTCTTTGACGCTGATGCGGTAAGCGCGGCTCATGCTCGCTCCGGTTGGCTCATGGGGAAGTCTCGCTGCCACCCGCAGAGACCCGCAACGGATCGAGTGCGGCCAACGTTTGGCGAGCGTGTGTTATTGTAGCCCCGCCGTCCAGGGCCTCGTAGGCTTCCTTCCAGAATTGGCTCGCCGCATAGCCATCGTCGAAGTAACCGACGGCACGCGCCAGTTGGTGCCAACGTGCGAAAGTGTCCGATTGTTGAACGAGCGACAGTGCCGAACGCTGAATTGCGATCCGTTCCGCCAGTCGTATCGGTGCTTCGGCCATCAACCCACCGATCCAGAACGACGGTTCCAACGTCCGCCCCGCAAACAATTTCGAAAGTACCCGCAAAGGGAAGATCGCAAGATCGAGGCGGTTCGAGGTCTCGGCGGCTTTCAGAAACTGCGTCAGGATTGCTGTCTCCGCGATGCCACGCCGACGCATGATGTTCCAGTCGGCGATCTCGCTTTTCGCGGCCTCGCTTCGCAGCCAGCGTTTCGTTAGCGAGGCTTGTAGGCATTCGAGCATCATCGCTCGCGTTCCGGACAACAGCGGCGCGAACGACGGTGGCGCGGGGTTGTCAACGGTGGCGAAATCGCTCGCGTTCATCAGCCACGAAAACGGATTATTCAGGAACGGCGACTTCGAACGAAACGAGTCAAAAAATTCCGGATCGTCGCGCAAGGCATCGTACGCGACGTGGAAAAAGAGATCGTCGCCCGCCGTCGATTCAATCGATGCGCGATGCCATTCGACCTTCGTTTGCGTCGGGTGTTCGGCGGTCAGCCACAGCAGGAAATCGAGCGGTTTTCGGCTAAATGTCAGGGTGCGTTCGGCCAGGGGCACGCGGTTCCAGACGCGGCCATTTGTCGGCGTATCGTTGTGCAAAAACGATTCGTCTCGCCAGCCACCCGCGCGCACGAGGTGTAGGATCAGTCCCTTGCTGAGCGTGTCTTTCACCAACGCAATCGCGTTCGGATTGAGGCAGGCCGGTGGGGTGCGTTTATTCAAAATGAGCGAGCGCACCTGGTCGATCGGAATCACCCCGAGGAGCGCCCGCAAGATCCGCAATAAGTCGAACTCGAAGCGCGTCACTTCGCGCGTGGCCATCATCGCTTCGGCCCTTCTGCGGGCGTCGGCCGCTTCCAGCCTTTCCACAATCCGATGGCCTGCAACGCCGGGAAGCCGTTGATCGAGACGTTCTCCGAATCGACGCGAATTTCCAGAGTATTCGAGCGATTCCAGCACGGATCGTCGGCACGGTAGCGATCCGTCAGGAAGTGAATTCGCTGGTTCGTCGAGCCGATCCAGCGACGTTTGGTATCGGGCAAGTCCCGCTCGTACGGCCCATCGACGAGGATGTCGATCTGTGCGAGAAGTGCCGCAGTTGCGTCCGACTTCGTGCGCAACTCTTCGAGGAGATAGCCGCTAAATGCCATTACGCTCAACCCGTGTTGCTTCGCCGATCGCGCGAGTGCGGCCGCGGCTTCGGCGTGCGCAAACGGCTCGCCGCCAAGAAGCGTGATGCCTTCAATGCCGACTTGCGAAATCATGGCGTCAACGACATCGCTTAGCGATTTGTCTTCGCCGCCACGGAAAGAAAGGAACTCCGGATTGCAACAGCCCGGGCAGCGCAACGGACAGCCTTGGAACCAGATGGCGAACCGCTTCCCCGGCCCCTCCGCATCGGTGGAAGGAACGATCTGCGCGACCCGCATTCGGATGTCTTGTGGCATACGGAGATTATAGTTGTCCATCGGCGATGCGGACGGTACCCGGCGAGCCAAGTTTCCCTTCGCAGGTTATCTCGCGATCGACGAACATGCGGATCGTCTCGATGTTCGTCAGCAGATGTTGCGTGATTTCCGAGACGCGAAACTCGGATGCCCCTTCGGCGAACGCTAACGGCAATACGATCTGATCCGCCGAGTACGCATCGATCGGGCACCCGCTGTCGCGGAACGCGATCGCTTGCTCGGTCGCTTCGTCGGCCACGGCAGCGGCGGGTTTGCCACGTTCGCCGAGGCCGAGAAAGAACGGTGACACGGGCAGATCCGGGAACGAAACGCCGCACAATGCCGCCGGCGAAGCACGATTTTGTTCGTCCCACGTTTCGATTGTGGCCTCGCAACGGATGCCGGCCGCGCTCAGTTTGTGATTGATACGGCGCGACATTTCCTTCGCAATTTTATCCGGCAGATTAGACACCGCCGCAAACGCCGTGGCTTTTGAAAGTACCGTCGTTGTCGTGGCGTGGTACCCGCGCAATGTCGGCGTTGGTGCGATTGCGATCTGAATTTCGCCACCGCCACGCGGATAAAAACCGGGTCGCTCCATTGTCAGTCTCAAATCGAAACCGATGCGGTTCAAGTGCGTCGCCCACGTCTGTTCGAGGAAGTGGTAGCACGGGCTATGCGACACATGCGTGCCACCGCGAATGGTAATCTGGCTAGCCGTTTCGCCCTTTAATGCCAGTGGTAAATAGATCGTGTGCAACACGAGGCCCGTCGCGCCCGCCGTGCCGATGTCGATGTTGTACTGGCCCGATTTCAATTCGCCGGGTTCGAACAGCAATACGCTCGAACCGATACTGGCACCGGTGAGCTTGCCACCGCAGATATTGCCTGCGGCACGTACCGATGCAAGATGTTGTGGCGCAAGGCCGGGCTTGGAGCGCTTCGCCCGGATCTGGATCAGTTTGAATGGCCGCGCGGTGAGGATCGACAGCGCGAGTGCGGAACGCAGAATCTGCCCGCCCCCTTCACCCTGCGAGCCATCAATTTGTACGAGTGTTGACATGGCAGATGAGACACCGCGAGCGAATCCGGGTTCACGATAATCGGTTTTCAGTCATCGTCGTCGTCATCGTCATCGTCTTCAGCAACATCGATTTCACCCGTCGCCCCTTTATACACTCCGATCACTCCAGTAATAGCGAGTATGACACCGAGGCCAATGCCACGCCCCACGCGTCGCCCCTCGCTTTGGAACGAGAAATAGGCGACGACCACACCGGCGATCACAAGAGCAATTCCGCCGAAGATGTAGAGCATCCGCATACCACCAGTGGCTTCGGCAGGCTGCGATTTTCGCTTCTTTTTGCGTGGCCGATCCTCTTCCTCATAGTCCTCATCGTCGTCATGTTTGAAACTCTTCGACTTCTGGATGGATCGTTTGGCGGGCGTGTCGTCTTCGTCGCGCCGTTGTTTCTTTTTTGGCTTAACGACTACTTCTTCGTCATCGTCAACCATTTCGAAATCGTCTTCGGGCGGCTTGGCTTTTACAGGAGCCGCTTTCGTAACATTCGCACGAATCGGCTTGGGTGGTTCGTCGTCCACGACTTCAAATCCACCATCATCGGGCGGCGGAACGTCGGCGGCCTCGTCGCAACCCGGGCAACGCACACGCTTCCCGGCTAGTTGGTCGCTGACTTTCAAGGATCGTCCGCAACCACAATTGAAGTGAATCGACATGTTCGATGATTTCGTTGGGGGGAGTTACGACACTCGACTTCTCACGCCAGTATCCCTTTCACTAATCGGCCTTTCGCGCCGTCGAGAAGCGTCAATTCTCGCGTGCCTTTCTTGAAGATCAGTTTCTCTTCGTCGATGCCGAACTGGTGCAGTAAGGTCGTTAGCCAGTCTTGGTGCGTGACGATGTCTTTGACAGCTTTGTGGCTGAACTCGTCGGTTTCGCCGTACGCTGTGCCGCCTTTGAAGCCCCCGCCGGCTACCCACATGCTGAAGCCGTACGTGTTGTGGTCGCGCCCGACTTT
>JANXNT010000210.1 GCA_025353985.1 Limnoglobus sp. | reverse complement strand
GTCGAAAAGAAATCGGGAACGATCGTGCTGGACCTCGAACTTTACTGGCCGAACTTCGAAGCCAACGTAACCGCAGCGGATGGGGCTAAGAATTCGGTTTCGGTGGAAATCGTCGCACAGAACGAGGAAAAGTTCGTCAATCAGTTCGAGTTGCAGAAAGACGCGCGCGTGCGGATCGATGGCGTCCCGGCGGGTGTCGATGATCTCGTCGGGTCTAAGGCTCGCTTCACGTGGGCCATCGATAAAAAGAGCTTTATCGTGGCCGACGCGGAAAGCATCACCGGCGATCTGTTCGGCAGCATTATCAAACTCGATCTCGCGGCAGGTACCGTTGAAGTCGCGATGAAACTCAATGGCCGCAATAACGAGCGAAAAGTGACTTTGAACCTGCCATTCGACAAGGCCGCACGCATTCGGCTGCTCGGCAAAGATGTCCCGCACCAAGAGATTCTGCCGAAGATGCCTGTTCGGCTAAAACTGCAAACTGATCGCCGCACCGTCGTGGGTCTGTGGGCAGATAACATCCCCACCGGCAAAGACGAAAACGAAGAAGATTAATGCGATCGGTTCAGCGCGATGCGGAGGTTGCGTGTCGCGGTCGGAACGGATTTCGCAGAATGCACGATATTATCTTCGCCACAGATGGAACTTTTCGTAGTTTCTTAACATCCCACCGTTAATCCCGCCCCCGATTGCCACGAGTTTCCCTATGCCTGTCACTGAAGCGGCCACAAACGATGTTGAAGCAATCGAAAAGTTACGCAGTGCCCACCAACGGCTGAAAAAAGAGATCGGTAAAATCATCATCGGGCAAGATCAGGTCGTCGATCAGTTGCTGATGGCGATCTTCTGCCGAAGCCACGCATTGCTGATGGGTGTGCCCGGTTTGGCCAAAACGCTCATGGTGAGTACGCTGTCACAGGCACTCGAACTCTCGTTCAAGCGGATCCAATTCACGCCGGACTTGATGCCATCGGACATCACCGGTAGCGAAGTGATTCAAGACG